>PMKG01000185.1 GCA_003157675.1 Acidobacteriota bacterium | reverse complement strand
GTGCCCGGATCGACGTTGATGTAGGGATCGAACTTCTGGAGCGTGACCCGGTAGCCGTGCCCCTCGAGCAAGGCGCCTATCGAGGCCGCGGCGAGCCCCTTGCCGAGCGACGACACCACGCCGCCGGTGACGAAGATGAACTTGACCGGACGACCGTCCTTGTTCTGCATATGCGCTCAGGCCGGAAGCGACGGCGCCGCCAGGCGCCGGACGCGCTCGAGGTCGGCTTCCGTGTCGACCCCGACGGAATCGTGGCGCGTCTCCACGACGCGAATCCTGAACCCGTGCTCGAGCGCCCGCAACTGCTCGAGCGACTCGGCCCGCTCGAGCGGCGTCGGCTCGAGGCGCGCGAGATCGAGCAGGAACGTGCGCCGGTACACGTAGAGCCCGACGTGCTTGAACGCCTGCCGCGGGTCGCGCCCGCCGGCCGCGTCGCGCACGTACGGGATCGGGGCGCGGGAAAAATACAGGGCGAATCCCGACCCGTCGGTGACGACCTTGACGACGTTGGGGTCGTCGAGTTCGGCGGCGGCGTCGAGGCGCCGGCAGAGCGTGCCCATCGGGATCGACGCGTCGGCGTCGAGCGGCGCGACCGCCTCGGCGATCATCTCGGTGGCGAGCAGCGGTTCGTCGCCCTGCACGTTGACGACCAGGTCGCACGCGAGCGACGCGGCCACCTCGGCCACCCGGTCGCTGCCGCTCGGGTGGTCGGCCCGCGTCATCACGGCGAGACCGCCGAACGCCTCGACCGCGTCGCGCACCCGCCGGTCGTCGGTGGCGACGATGACGGCGTCGATTGCCGGCGAGGCGTTCGCGCGCCAATACACGTGTTCGATCATGGGCCGGCCGGCGATCTCGAGCAGCGGTTTGCCCGGGAGACGGGACGACTGGTATCGCGCGGGAATGACGGCGACGCGGCGTGCCTGCGAGAGTGAGCGGATGTGCGCGGGGTCCCGATCAGGGTGCACGGCGAATCATAGCACACGTCCGCCGAGCGGCCGACCGTGAGGCCGGCGCCTCCTGTACACGCCGCAGGGGTCGGAGCACCTCGCCCTCAAATCGTCCGGGCCGGAGCGTCGGGGATCCCCTCGCGGCGCTTCAGGCCCGCCGGCGACGTGCCGAGTTTCGCCGGGCAGGGCTGCTTCCAGAGCTTGAGATAGTCGAAGACGAGCTGCCGCTTCATCAGCTGGATCGCGCGCGCCGGGTCGACGCCCTTCGGGCAGACGCGCGAACACTCGCCGGCGAAGTGGCACCGCCACGGACCGCGCTCGCCGGAGAGCACCGCCTTGCGGGCGGCAAACCCGCCGTCGCGGCTGTCGTTGTTGTAGCGGTGGGCCTGGCCGAGCGGCATCGGCCCGGCGTAAGTCGGGTCGGTCGCGTAGGTCGGGCAGGCCGCCATGCAACAGCCGCACTTGATGCAGTAGGAGAACTGGAGGTATTGCTCCAGCTGATGAGGCGTCTGCCAGTATTCGCCCGTCGGGTTCTGCTGTTCTGCCACGTCCTCGCGGATCAGGTACGGCTGCACGTCGGCGTGCGTCTTGATCATCGGCATCAAGTCCGGTACCAGGTCCCTGATGATGTTGAAGTTGGGGAGCGGGGCCAGCGTGACCACGCCGCCTCCGAGCTCGGAGACCTGCGTGTTGCAGGCCAGGCGGGCCCGGCCGTTGATGAGCATCCCGCACGACCCGCACACGCCCATGCGGCACGACGANNGCGTTTCCTTGATGCGCTTGATGCCCTCGAGCACCGTCATGCCTGGCGGGTTGGGGATCCGATAGTCCTCGAAGTGCGGCTCGGCGTCGGTCGTCGGGTCGAACCTCCGGATGCGAAAGACCACGTCGGACGGGACTGTATTGTCTGCCATGTGTTCTTCCCCCGCCTAGGCGCCGCGCGCCACGGTGAATCCCACCCACGCCGCCAACGTCCCGGCGACGAACAGCACGACGCCGACCGCCAGGATGAGGCCGGAGAGGGCCTTCTTGGTCCCCGTCCCGGGGTTGAGCTCGAAGAGGATGTTCCGGAGGCCGTAGAGGCCGTGGAACAGCGCCGCGCCGAGCAGCAGCACGTAGGTGACCATGAAGAACACGCTCTTCGCCCGCACGACGACGTTCGCCCAGTCGATCGGCTCCCCGCCGTTCGGCACCGACGAGGCCAGCGGCACGATCGCCGCGAGGTGCATGATCACCATGTGCAGGCCGAGGAGCACCAGGATGACGGCCCCGGCGGCCAGATGCCACGTCCATAAACTTTGATCGCGCACGTCCCCTCCTACTTCATCAGGAAGCCGAAGCCGCCGACGACCGCCAGGATCGCGGCGACGATCATCACGACAATGGCGAGCGGCCGCTGCTCGTCCACCGAGGTGCGATACGGATAAACCGGCTCGATCGGCTTGCCGATGGCGAACCCGAGCTCGATGAGCCCCAACCGGATGCCGTTCACCGCGTGAAAGGCGAAAGCCGCGAAGACCAGGTACTCGCCGACGGTGAAGATCGGGCCGCGGACGGCGCCCATCGCCGTCTTCCACGCCTGCTCCCCGAACGCCCGCGACGCGGTCACGCCGATGTGCAGGAGGAAATAGAGCAGCAGGCCGAGGCCGGTCACCCGGTGCAGCGTGTACATGTAGCGTTCGAATCCCCAGCGCCCGCCGCCCAGCCAGCCGACGACCCCGAGGCGGTTCGGACGTCCCTTGTTTTCGATCATGGTGTTCTCTCCCGCATCCGCGCGCTCCCGGACCGCCAGATGCCCAGATCGCTAGATCGCAAGATCGCAAAATCGCAAGATGTCAGTACTTCCGTTCCACCGGCTTCCACTGATCGATCACCACGGACTTGTAGTCGAGCCGTGGCGCGCCGCCCGTATACCAGGCCAGCGTGTGCTTCAGCCACTTCTCGTCGTCCCGGGTCGGGAAGTCGCGCCGCGAGTGCGCGCCGCGCGACTCCTCGCGGGCGATGGCGCCGACCACGGTCACCTCGGCCAGGTCGAGCAGGTTCTCCAGCTCGACGGCGTGGAACAGGTTCGAGTTGTAGAGCGCCCCCTTGTCGGCGACCGGCGCCTTCTTCGACCGCTCCCGGATGTCCCGGACCACCTTCAGCCCGCGCTCGAGTTCGGGACCGGTGCGGAAGACACCCACTTCGCGGTCCATCGTCGCGCGCAGTTCGCGCCGCATGTCGTAGATGTTCTCCTGGCCCTGTCGCGCGAGGATGGTCTTCATCCGCGTCTGGTGCGCCGTCCACCCGGCATCCGAGAGCCGTGACGGCCTGGGCAGGCCCGGCAGCGCCTTGGCGATCTCCTCGCCGCAGATGCCGCCCCAGACCAGGCATTCGGCCGTCGAGTTCGAGCCCAGCCGGTTGGCGCCGTGCAGCGACACGCAGGCCGCCTCGCCTGCGGTCCAGATGCCGGGCACCCGCGTCAGGCCGTTGATGTCACACTCGATGCCGCCCATCGAGTAGTGCGCGACAGGCCGGATCGGGATCGGCTTCTCGATCGGATCGATCCCGACAAACTTGATGCACACCTCGCGGATG
>PMKG01000062.1:1608-2843 GCA_003157675.1 Acidobacteriota bacterium | reverse complement strand
GATGAACGGCTGCGAGATCGTCTGACCGTGGCCGATCGGCAGGGGATAGTCGGCATAGGCGCTGACGCGGAGCGCAGGCGGCACGAACAGGTGCCGCGGCACCAGCCGCATGGCGGAAAGGACTGCCGGGTCGTTGACGCCGCGCGCCCCGATCTGGCGCGTCACCATCCCGTCCCGTTCGGCACGGCTGACCTCGTCATCCGGCGCGCCGGCGCCCCCGTCCGGGAGGTCCCGGCCGTTCGCCGCCGACCCCGGGATCGGCGGGCACCGCGGTCGCGCGGGCTGGATCCGCATGCGCCGATTATCGCGCCGATGGCCGGCGAACCTCCACTCTCGAGGCGGATGGGACCCGGGAGCCGGTGAAAAGCGCGAGACACTGCGGCGANNACGGCCATCCCATACCTCCTCGGATTCCGGGCAGGTGGGCCGGCGGCCGACCTGGAGAAGCAGACAGCGGTGGCTCGCCGCGTCCTGTCAGACGATTGGCCCCCATCGAGGAGACCGGGTACATGACGGTTGCCAGTCAGGGCTCTCGCACGATCGGCGTCTACACCGCGATCGCGGTCGTCTCCGCCAACATGATCGGGACCGGCGTCTTCACGAGCCTCGGATTTCAGTTGTTCTCGCTGAACACGGGGTTTGCCGTGGTCGCGTTGTGGCTCGTCGGCGGGCTCGCGGCGCTGTGCGGAGCCCTGTCGTACGGCGAGCTGAGTGCCGCGATGCCCCGGTCGGGAGGGGAGTATTACCTGCTGTCGAAGATCTACCATCCGGTGGTCGGCTTCCTGGCCGGGTGGGTGTCGGTGGTGGTCGGCTTCTCCGCCCCGATCGCGGCCGCCGCCATCGCGATGGGGCAGTATCTGTCGCGGGTTCTCGTGCAGACGGGCGTCGTCGCCGCCGGGTCGCAGCCGTTGACGGTCAGCGTCGTGGCGCTGACCGGGGTCACGCTCATCTCGATCGTGCACCTGCTCGACGTCAAGGTGGTGAGCCGGTTTCAGATTGCGTTCACCACGCTGAAGGTGTCGTTGATCGTGTCGCTGATCGTCTGCGGTTTCGCCCTGGCGGCGCCGCAGCCCGTCAGGTTCCTGCCCGACCGGGCCGGCCTGGACTCGCTGTTCACCTCGGCGTTCGCCGTGTCGCTGGTCTACGTCATGTACGCGTATTCCGGGTGGAACGCCGCCATCTACGTGGCGGGTGACGTCAAGAATCCCGGGCGCTACCTGCCGATTTCGCTCGTG
>PMKG01000062.1:0-1574 GCA_003157675.1 Acidobacteriota bacterium | reverse complement strand
ATGGTGTGGGCCGGACCGCGCGTGACGCAGGTGATGGGCGAGGACTTCCGGACCCTGCGGTTCCTGTCGGTCAGGAACTCCAACGGCGTGCCGCACCTGTCCCTGCTGTTTCAATACGTGCTGGTCGTGGCGCTGGTCGTGACCTCGACGTTCGAGTCGATCGTGAACTACATCGGGATCATCCTCTCGCTGTCGGCCTTTCTGACCGTGGCCGGCGTGTTCGTGCTGCGAGTCACCCAGCCCCGGTTGCCCCGCCCCTATCGCACGTGGGGTTACCCGGTCACGCCGATCGTGTTTCTCCTCGTGACGGGTTGGATGATGTTCTTCGTCATCAAGGCGCGACCGATGGTGACACTGGCGGGAGCCGGGACCCTGGCGGCCGGGCTGGCCGTGTACGCGCTCGACAAGTTTCTGTGGCGGTCCGCCCCGCCGGCTGGCGGGTTGTCTCGCTGATGAGTCCCCGCGGTAGCGGCGACTCTCGACCGGCATCCGGCGTCAGGGCGTTCGAGCCCGCGTGATCCAGAGCGCCCAGAACGTCACGAGGGCCAGACTTCCGTCCGCCGCCGCGAACACCAGGTAGGCTGGCGGCGAGTGGCGGACGAAGTGATCCGCCAGGAACGCCAGGCATCCGAATCCCTTCAGGAACGGACCCATCACCCACACGTAGCCGCGGTAGCGATCCGGGCGGCGGAACGGCAGGACGTAGCCGGCGCCAATGGCCAGCAGGAAGAGGCCGTTCAGGTCTGCGTGGATTGGCGGAGAGGGAGCCGATATGTCGAAGAGCGCGGTCAGCAGTCCACGGCCGGCCAGCAGCGCGGCGCCGAGGACGATGTCGTAGAGGCCGGATGCGGCGGCCACGACCACGAGCCTGCGCTCGTCAGGGGGTCGGGCGGGCATCGCGTCGGAACCGCTTCCTGAGCGCCCAGGACACGATCAGCAGGAGGGACACCAGCAGGAACTCCGGGAGGAACTCGGCCGTCAGCAGCGCGATGTCTTCACGAATCGACGTCAGCCACGCGAACGCTGCTCCCACTCGCTTCCTCCTCGACCATGGTCGCGGGCGGACCGGAGTCCGCCCGCCTGCGACGGCGCATGTCCTGGCGGCGCTACCGCTTCGTGAGCGGCTGGAGCTCGCCGCGATAGGTGACGGTGTCGTTCGGTTCGATGCGCACGTCGAACGTGATCGAACGGAAGCCCGGCGCCCGGATCTCCACGTGATGCGGGCCGGACGTGAGGTCCATCTTCTGGAAGACGCCGTTGAAGTCGTCGACGGTGCCCATGTAGTAGCCGTCGACGAGCACCTCGGCGCTGGTCGGCTCAACCTTCAGCCTGAGTCCGCCAACCCCGCTTGGCAGGTCGCCGGAATAGCCCCCGCCGGCCGACTCGGTCGGATCCCAGTTGGAGTCGTAGTCGTAGCCGTAGTCGTACGGGAACCAATACCCGGCGAGCCAATACGGGTCGGCGTAGAGCACGTCGTAGAACCCAAGGCCCGCGAACATCCACGGCGCGTAGCCCCAGTTGATGTCATGACCGCCACCGCCGCCGTAGACGCCGCCGCCGTGGTTCGGCCGACC
>PMKG01000084.1 GCA_003157675.1 Acidobacteriota bacterium | reverse complement strand
CGAGCACCTCGACGAGCTGCGCAAGCGGCTGATCGTGAGCGTGGCCTCCATCGGCGTCGGCTGCCTGATCGCGTTCGCGTTCGTCGATCGGATCTACAGCTTCGTGATGGATCCGCTCTACAAGCTGCTCCCCAAGAACAGCTCGCTCATCTTCACCGAACCAACCGAGGCGTTCATCCTGTATGTCTGGATGGCGTTCCTGGCGGGCATCTTCCTGGCGATGCCGGTCATCCTCTGGCAGGTGTGGCTGTTCATCGCGCCGGGGCTCTACGCGAAGGAAAAGAAGCTCGCGATCCCGTTCATCGTGCTCGCGAGCGTGGGGTTCGTGGGAGGCGCCGCCTTTACCCACTACCTCCTCTTCCCGTGGATGTGGACCTTCTTCGCGAGCTTCGCCACCGCGAAGCTCACCTTCCTCCCGCGCATCGAGCCGGTCTTCGACCTCTACGTCAAGATGATCCTCGGCATGGGGCTCGTCTTCCAGATGCCGGCCCTCGTGTACGTGCTGGCCCGGATGGGCATGGTCACCGCGCGGTTCCTCATCAGGAGCTTCAAGTACGCGATCCTGATCATCTTCATCCTCGCCGCCGTGATCACGCCGAGCGGCGACATGCTGACGCAGACGCTCTTCGCGCTGCCGATGATCGGGCTCTACATCATCTCGATCCTCATCGCCTGGATTTTCGGGAAGTCACGCCCGAAGAAGTCCGTCGAGGAGTGACGCCGTGGTGATCAGACGCTCGTCCGCCCGTGAGGTGTCCGCGCTGCTCCAGGATCTGGAATCGGGCACCCTCGTCGCGCGCGACGCGGCCGTCGCACGGCTGTCGGTGATCGGCACGAGGGCCGTCGAGAGTCTGCTGGCGACGCTTCAGTCGGCGACGGCCACCGAGGTCCGGGCGGCCGCGCTCGCCGCGCTCGANNGCCGAGGCGGTGCAGCCGGTGCTCGACCGCCTGGCGGCGATCGCCGTCGACACGACGCGCCCAGACGGGGCGCGCCTGGCCGCGCTGGAATCGCTGCGGCACGTGCCGGGCCCCGCCCTCGATCTCATCTCGGCGCGGCTGCGCGACGATCCGAGCCTGGCCGTGCGCGCGACGGTCGCCCGCGGCGGGGGTCCAGCCGTGCGCCCGCCGCTCGAATCGCTCGAGCAGGCGGCGGCCGGCCACCTGCCGGAACAGGCCGACCCGCTGCGACACTGGCTCGCCGCGGCGGGAGCCGACGCGCCACTGCCAACGCTTCACAGCGTCGTGCAGCGCGTGCGCGACCGCGAGCGGCAGGTGAAAGACGAGGTCCGGCGCACCGAGTGGATGACGGCGCGCGCCATCGCGCACCAGGTGCTCGCCGCGCGCGGCAGCACGGTGGCGCTCTACGATCTGAGGGAAACCATCGAAAGCGGCGAGCAAGCACCGGTGGAGATGCTCGCCGCGATCGCGGCGATCGGGGACAAGACCTGCCTGGAACCGATCGCGGCCGCGTACACCCGCCTGGCGACGCAGCCGGCGCGCAAGTCGCCGCGGCAGGCGGCCCCGGCGACCGACTGGTGGCGCGAGCACCTGGCCGTCGCGTTCCGGACCATCGCGGCCCGCGAGAAGCTGAACGAGCGGCACGCGGTGACGAAGCGGCTGCGCGCCCGCTGGCCGATCGCGGCTCAAGCCCTGCTCGGGCCTGCACGCTAAGCCCAGGACCCAAGCCCGGGGGCTCAGGGCTCAAGGCTCAGGACTCAAGACTCAGTACGCTTTCGCGAAGTAGGCGCGGGCGATGCCCGGCTGGCCGCAGCGCACGCACACCCCGCCCGCGCTCTCCTCGAGCGGCAGGTTCCGGATCGTCGCCTGCGTGTCGGCCTTGATCTCGGCCTCGCACGCCGCCGACCCGCACCAGGGCGCGATGACGAAGCCGGGGCGGCCCTCCAGGATCTGCTTGAACTCGTCGTAGGAGGTCGCCTCGGAGGTGTGCTCCTCGCGGAACTTCACCGCGCGGTCGAACAGATTGCGCTGGATGTCGGCCAGCAGGTCGGCGATCCGCGCCGCCAGGCCGTCGCGCCCCGCCGCGAGCTTCTCGCGCGTGTCGCGGCGCGCCAGCATCACCTGGCCCTTCTCGATGTCCTTCGGCCCGATCTCAAGCCGCACCGGAACACCCCGCATCTCCCATTCGGCGAACTTCCACCCCGGCGTGTAGGCGTCCCGGTCGTCGAGCATCACGCGCACGCCCTGCGCGGTGAGCTCGTCGAAGATTGCCTTCGCGTGCGGCAGCACGGTCGTCCGCCAGTCGCCGCGCGGGATCGGTACGACCACCACCTGGTACGGGGCGATGCGCGGCGGAAAGACGAGGCCGTTGTCGTCGCCGTGCATCATGATCACGCCGCCAATGAGGCGCGTGGTAATCCCCCACGAGGTGCCCCAGATGTACTGCAGCGACTTGTCGCGCGCCTGGAACTGGATGCCGAACGCTTTGGCGAAGTTCTGGCCCAGGTTGTGCGACGTCGCCGCCTGCAGCGCGCGCCCGTCGCCCATCAGCGCCTCGATGGAGTAGGTCTGGACCGCGCCGGCGAACTTCTCGCTATCGCTCTTGCGGCCTTCAATTACAGGCATCGCCAGCTCGGTCTCGACGAAGTCGCGGTAGACATCGTGCAGGATCTTGAGCGTCTCGGCCTCGGCCTCTTCGGCGGTCTCGTGGGCCGTGTGCCCTTCCTGCCACAGGAACTCCGTGGTGCGCAGGAACAGCCGCGTCACCTTCTCCCAGCGGACGATGTTCGCCCACTGGTTGATGAGCACCGGCAGATCGCGCCACGACTGGATCCACTTCGCGTACATCGTGCCGATGATCGCTTCCGACGTCGGCCGGATGGCGAGCGGCTCCTCGAGATCCTCGTTCCCGCCCTTGGTGACCCACGCCACCTGCGGCGCGAACCCCTCGACGTGCTCGGCTTCCTTGAGCAGGAGGCTCTGAGGAATCAGCAGCGGGAAGTACGCATTGACGTGTCCGGTGGCCTTGATGCGGCGGTCGAGCCCCTGCTGGATCAACTCCCAGATCGCATAGCCGTAAGGGCGGATGACCATGCACCCCTTGACCGGGGAGTAGTCGGCCAGTTCGGCCCGACGGATGACGTCCGTGTACCAGCGGGAGAAATCCTCGCTCCTGGGGGTGATCTCGGTCACCTGGCCTTCGGCCCCGCCCGCCTTCGCCTGGCCCTTGCTGGGCTTCTTTTCGCCACCCGATGTCATGCGCTCATCCATTACGCTATCCTACCATCAACACTCCTCCCACCCGCGAGGCCCTGATGCACCCCGTGCGTATCGATGTCCGCTCCGCGACCGGCGGGTACCCGGTGCTGATCGGCGCCGGCCTGACGGATGACCTCGGGCGCCTGCTCGACGTGCAGGGCGTCGGCCCGCGCCGCCTCATCGTCTCGAATCCGGTCGTGTGGCGCCTGCACGGCGACCGGATCGGCGCCGCGCTGGGCCGGCCCGAAGTCATCCTGGTGCCGGACGGCGAGCGCCACAAGAACCTCGCGTCGGTGTCGAGCATCTACGACGCGCTGATTCGCGCGGAGGCCGATCGTGGCTCGATCGTGGTGGCCGTCGGCGGCGGCGTCATCGGGGACATGGCCGGCTTCGCCGCCGCGACCTACCTGCGGGGGATCGGCCTCGTGCAGGTGCCGACGACGCTGC
>PMKG01000104.1 GCA_003157675.1 Acidobacteriota bacterium | reverse complement strand
GCGCCGAGAGCGTCGGCCGCCTGCGCGCCAGGGCGTTCTTCGCGTTTCTCGGCGGACGGCCTGCCGCCGTCGACGGCGAGTTCCCCCTGTTCGTTCACAACCATCACGCCTTCCCCGTCATCGAAACCGTTGCCTGCGAGTTCCAGCCGCCGGAGCCGAACTTCAACCAGAGCGTGTTCTGGCAGCCGCGCCTCACCGACTCGCAGGGACAGGACGTCCCTCTACAGCTCGAGAAAGAGAGCTGCAACATCCAGAACGACCAGNNCAGGGCTTCAGCCCTGCGCCTCACCTCCACATCTCCTCTTCCACCGGCCTCCTCTCTCGCTTCGCGGTCGGCGGTGTCGAGTACTTGAGCGGCCCGGCCTTCCGCCCACTGCTCGTCAGGGACACTGCCGACCCCTGGGGCATGAAGACGCGGGCGTTCCGCGACGTCATCGGCGAGTTCACCTTGATGTCGGCGGCGGAAGCCGCCGTCTTCGCCGGCGTGGCGGCCGCCGAACTGGCCCCGGTTCGCGTGATCGAGAGCGGCCCGGTGCGCACGACGATTGAGTCGCTGCTCTCCTGCGGCCGCTCGGCGGTCGCGATCCGGTACATGATCCCGACAACCGGCACCGAGGTCGAAGTCGAGGTCCGCGTGTCGTGGTTCGAACGCGACACAATGCTGAAGGTTGCGCTGCCGACGACGCTGGCTGGCGGAGAGGTGCGGGCGCAGACGGCCTACGGCGTCGAGGTCGTGAGCCAGCGGGCCGAAGAAGCGGTCGGCCACCGCTGGCTGGCGGTCCTGTCACCGGATGGCGGGCGCGCGCTGACGATCGTCAACGACGCCACCTACGGCTTCGACGTGGCCGATGGCGAGGTGCGGCTGTCGCTCCTGCGCGCCCCGGCCTACGCCGGACACCCCGTGGATGACGTGACGCCGATCGTCCGGCAGGACCGGTTCGAGCCGCGAGAGGACCAGGGCGAGCACGTGTTCAGGTTCTGGCTGAACGCCGGACCGGCCGCCGACCGCCTGCAGGCGATCGATCGCGAGGCAGCGGTCAGAACCGAGGAACTGATGGCGCTCTGCGCGTTTCCCTCCGGCGACGGGGCGACGGCGCTCGCCGGCGTCACCCTTGGCGATGACGTGGTAAGGCTGTCCGCGCTGAAGCTGAGCGAAGACGGCCGCGCGCTCGTCCTGCGGCTGTTCGAGCCGACGGGCACGGCCCGCGGCACCCGGGTGCGCGTCCCCGCGCTCGGCGTCGAGTTCCCGGTCGCCCTCGGTCCGTTCGAGCTCCGCACGCTGCTCGTGGACCTCGCGACCCACATCGTCAGCAACGCGGACCTGCTCGAGCGCATGGAGGCGCCGCGATGACGCTCGCGAAGGAAGGCCCCGTCCGGGTGCTCATGGTCGCGATCGGCGGCTACGGCTACTACTACCTGCAGACGCTTCTCGATCAGGTCCCGGTGGAGCGGGCGATCCTGGCGGGAGTGGTGGACCCGGAGGCGCGGGCGTCGCGCGCCTGGCCCTGGGTAGAGGCGCGAGGCGTGCCGGTCTTCGACCAGGTGGCCGATTTCTACGCGGCCGGACACGAGGCCGACCTCGCGGTCATCGTGTCCCCGATTCAACATCACGTCTCCCAGTCCTGCACCGCGCTCGAGCATGGGTCCCACGTGCTGTGCGACAAGCCGCTCGGCGCGACCGTGCAGGAGGCGGCGCGGCTGCTCTCGACGCGCGATCGCTGCGCCCGCTTCGTGATGATCGGCTATCAGTGGTCGTACTCGACGGCCATTCAGGCCCTGAAGCGAGACATCCTCGCCGGGCTGTTCGGCCGGCCCGTCCGGTTCTCGACACTCTGCTGCTGGCCACGCCACCTGTCCTACTATGAGCGGAACCAGTGGGCGGGACGGCTGAAGGACCCGGCGACGAACAGATGGGTGCTCGACGGCCCGGCGAACAATGCGATGGCCCACTTTCTCCACAACCTGCTCTATCTCGGCGGGCCGGAGATCCACCTGAGCGCCAGGCCGCGCACCGTGCGGGCCGAGTTGTACCGCGCCTACCCGATCGAATCGTGCGATACGGCTGCCTGTCGAGTGAACACCGACACCGGGCTGGAAATCCTGATGTACGCTTCGCACGTCACCGAGACCGCCATCGACCCGCGCTTCACGCTCGAGTTCGAAACGGCATCGGTGACGTTCGACGCGAAGGCGGGAGGTATCATCGCGCGCGACACGGCGGGGCGCGTCACGCAGTACGGCGCTCCCGACGACAGTCCACAGTTCACGAAGCTCTTCGATGCGATCGGCGCGGTGCAATCTCCGGCGCCGGTCGTCTGCGGTCCGGAGGCCGCCATGGCCCAGACGCTGGCCGTCAACGGCATGCACGAATCGGTGAGTGCGCCCGTCTCGTTCCCGGACGCGATGGTGGTCAGAGATGACGAAGCGGGTCGACGTTACGTCCCGGCGTTGAACGAAACGCTGAGCCAATGCTATCAGCGGCACCTGCTCCCGGCCGAAGCGGATGTCAGTTGGGCGCGAGCCGGCCTGCTGGTGGATCTCGACGGCTATGACACTTTTCCCCGCGGCGGTGGTGGGAATGCGGGCGGGAGGAGTCGATGAGGCGGCGTGACCTGGTGCGACAATCACTCGAATTCGCTTCGCCGCCGACCGTCCCGCGCCAGGCCTGGGTGTTGCCATGGGCCGAGGATCTCTACCCCGACGAGGTCGCCCGTCTCAGGGCCGAGTTCCCCGACGACATCGTGACCTCGCCCGGCCTCTACCTGCAGCCGCTGCCGGTCGTGGGCCAACGCTACCAGAAGGGCCTCTACGTCGACGAGTGGGGATGCCGGTTCGAGAACATCCACGGCGGGGTGATCGGCATTGTCCGGAAACCGCTGATCAGGGAGTGGAGCGACCTCGACCGCTTCCAGACACCTGCGTGCACGCTGGCTGTCGACCGCGCGGCGGTCAACGCGTTCTGCGCGTCGACGGACCAGTTCGTGCTGGCGGGCACGCTGGTCAGGCCGTTCGAACGGCTGTGCTTCCTGAGGACCATGGAGCAGGCGCTGGTGGATCTGTTCACCCGCCCGCCCGAGTTCATGGAGCTGTTCGCGCGCCTCCACGCGCACTACCTCGCCGAGGTCGAAGCGTGGGCGGCGACCGACGTCGACGCGATCGTGATTATGGACGATTGGGGTACCCAGGACCGGATGATGGTGTCGCCGGCCATCTGGCGGGCATTGTACAAGCCGATCTACAGGCAGTATTGCGACGTCGCGCGACGCGCCGGCAAGTTCGTGTTCATGCATTCCGACGGCTGGATCCTGGACATCCTGCCCGATCTCATCGAGGTCGGCGTCAATGCGATCAACAGTCAGATCGCTTGCATGGGCGCCGAAGTCATGAGTCGGTTCCGCGGACAGATCACGTTCTGGGGGGAGATCGACCGGCAGGTGGTCCTGCCGTTCGGATCGCTCGAGGACGTCAGGCGCGCGGTCGGCGACGTGAGGCGGTGCCTGTACGCCAACGGCGGCGTCATCGCCCAGTGCGAGTTCGGCCCCGGCGCCCGTCCGGACAACGTGCTCGAGGTGTTCCGCTGCTGGAAGTCGTTCGACGGAGAGAGGTGAGAGATGCGCAGCGTCAGCAAGCTCCTGGTCGCGGGTGTTCTGGTGGTCGCGGCCGGTGCCGCGCTCCGGAGCCTCGATGCACAGTCGCGAGCGACGGTCGGACCTGCGACGACGCAGAGACCCCCGGCGAAGGGCAAACTGGCCCCGGCAGCACGTACGGCTGTCGCGCCGGGCATCGCCGTCACGCGCGCCGACTACCTCGCCTATGCGCGCGCGTCGGCCGACTACACGTGGGATCATCGAGAGGAGAGCCTCGCCCGCTGGCGGGAGACATTCGACCCGGCCAGCCCGTTCGGCTATCGCGCGCCGGGAGGCTTGATCGACCTGGCCTCCATCTATGCCACGCTCTACGAGATGGAGCGCAACCCGGTCTATGCCGAGCGCACCAAACAGGTGCTGCTCACCTACGGCGACTATCGGTCGCAGTTCCCCGAATCGGCGGCGAAAGCGCGGCCCGACTACTCGAACGGCGTGCCCGCGCTCCCCGACTTCTTCGTCGTCATGCGCTATCTCCGGGCCTACGACACGCTGCACCGGCTCGGTCAGCTCACGCCAGCCGAGGCCGACAAGATCGAGGCGCTGGCGGCCCACAGTATCGAGTACCTGCTGCAGACCTCGGAGTGGGGCGCCATGAACCGCGCGATGCTGCGCGCGGAAACGCTGGCATGGGCCGTTCGCGCGATGCCGAAGCATCCCCGCGCCGCGCGCTGGGAACTACAGCGCCGCGCGCTCGGCGACGACAACTGGGGCCACTGGGAAATCGAAGACGCCACGATCTACCACGGCGTCTGGCTCTATTCGCTGCTCGGCTATGCGGACGCGCTTGGCAGGACCACGGACCTGTTCCGGTCCCCGGAGGTGTTCTACTACGCCCAGTACTTTCTGAACCTGATGTCGCCCGGCGACATGGTGCCCGACTTCGGCGACGCGGCCTGGCCCCAGAACTGGCAGCACTTCCTGGTGTTCTTCGAAACGGCCGCCGCGCGCTACAACGATCCGGAGATGAAGTGGGCGGCCCAGCGCATCGCCGCACGGTACGTCGATCTGGCCCACCCCACCAGCGCCGGCCTCGGGTGCTTCCTGCTCGATGCGTATCGCTGGGGTCGCGACGACATCGCGCCCCGCGCGCCCGCGAATCTGAGCGGGGAGGTCATGGAGGACGTGCAGGGCAAGAAGGTGGTCTTCCGGAACGGCTGGAAGCCCGACTCGACCTACCTGCTCCTGACCTACCGCGACGAGGGCGATGGTGGGATGAACTTCCGCGACTACCTCCGCGACAGCATCCCAGTCGAGGAAGAGAAGATGACGCACGGCCACGCCGACGAGAACAGCATCTCCATGCTGATGAGCGGCGGGTCGCTCCTGCTCCACGACGGCGGATATCGCGACTACATGCCGAGCGGCCCGTATGGCGCCTATCGCCAGGACTACTTCCACAATCGACTGTGCGTGCGGCCCGAGAAGATCTTCATGGGCCAGAAGGCGAACGAGGAACGCTACAGCCAGCCGGGCCCGACCCCAGGCCAGCCGCTGCTCGAGTTCATGCGCGACGCCGGCTCCTACCGACCGGTCCGCACGCGCAAGGTGGACTTCCTGTCGCAGCCCGAGTTCGACTACGCCCGCACGCGACTGCTGGACGATGGATGGGGGTATGAGGCCGACCGTATCGTCGTGTACGTGAAGGACCCGGAGATGTTCGTCGTCTTCGACGTGTTCAAGTCGAGGACCACGGAGTACTTCACGCTCGCCGACCTCTGGCACACACGGCAGATCGTCGCGCGCGGGGAACACTGGTACGACACGGCCTACGACGTTGTCGGAACCACGGCCTTCCCGGACGCCAAGCGGTTGCTGGTCGTGTTCCCGCAGAGCCACTTCCGCATGGAAGGCGTGGAACCGCAGAGACGCCACTACCAGGACGAGCAGACGATCTACCAGGCGGTCGCGCGGCACTTCGAGCCGACCCAGACCGAGGGCATGGTGACAGTGCTCATCCCGCTTGCGAAGGACGTCGCGCCGGCGGAACTCGCGCGGAGGGTGTCGCTGGTGGAGACCGTGCCGACCGCGGCGGGGCTGGCCGTCCGGATCGAGGCTGGCTCGCGGCGAATCGTCATCGGCGCGAAGCAGGACCTCCGCCTCGACATCGCGCGCGACTACCGGCGCCCGCGCTACCTGTTCGAGAAGGGCAAGATCGGGTACGGCTCCCTGCTAACCGACGGCGACCTGGTCTTCCTCTCCGAGGAGCGCGACCAGCTCACCTACAGCATCGTCAACATGACCCGCGCCCAGTACGGCGAGCGGGTGCTTTTCCAGAACGGGATGTCGTTCCACGGGCTCCCGTTCGACGCCTCGACCGAAACGGGCGGCGTGGACAAGGTCCGCTATTTCTGCGATACGGTGACGATCGATGCGCGAAGCAAGTGAGGTCTCGATCAGGACAGGCCGGCCGGCGTTCGACGGCCTCTACCCCGCGGTCCGGTCGTTCCTCGAGCACGACCAGCTGGACCTGACGATCGACGGCCAGCGGATTCGCGGGTACCGCACGCCGGACGCCCGCTCGGTCTGGATCCGCGACCACAGCGACATGATGCGCGGGTT
>PMKG01000207.1 GCA_003157675.1 Acidobacteriota bacterium | reverse complement strand
CGTCGCCTGCTTCATCTGCGCCGAGAGCGACGCGACGTCGGCGAGCGCGGCACCGTACCCGGCGCGGGTGACGTCGCGATCGTTGGCCGAGATCATCAGCCGGTCGAAGAGCGAGTCGTTGCGGGTCTGCTGCGCCTTGGCGAGCACGAGCTGCGCCTGCTTCGAGGTGCGTTGCGAGGTCATGCTGGCGAGCGTGGCGCTGGCCGACATGAGCGCGTTGTCCGCCAGAACCGGATCGATTTCCGCGAGCAGCTGGTTCTCTTCCACGTGATCGCCGCGCTGGACCTTCAGCGACTTCAGCTTGCCGGAGGTCTGCGACCCGACATCGACGTACTTGACGGGCTGCAGAACGCCGGCCGCCACGACCGTGCTTTCGACATTGCCGCGTTCGACCGGAGCGGTGGCATAGACCACCTTGGCGGCGCCGAACATCCAGTGATACCCGAACCAGACGGCTCCGGCGACGAGCAGCGCGCCAATCAGCCACAGGCTGCGTCGGCCCAGACGCGTCGACCACGTCGCCCTCGAGGGCGGTGGCGGTGAAGACGACGAGGCAGGCTGGGCCGCGGGGTCAGCACGAGTGACCGCCGCGGAGGCGGCCGGAGGGCCGATGGTCGGTGTGTCCATGTCGCGACTTCCAGGGTTCCGGCAGCGGGGGTCGGGCCCGGCCGCCTATATTTCGACGCCAGCAGCGTATCAAGCCGGTGCGGGCGCGTCTGTCCCGGAACGCACACGTCGGCGGTTCGGCACCGTTCGGGAAGGACGCGCGGTCCGGAAGTGTCCCCGACTGAACAGACACCCGTCACCACCTGGCCATACCCTGCCCGCCATGCCGATGACACCTCATCTCGAGCGGCACTTCACCTCCGGCAACGCGGTCAGGGACGTCGTGATCGGGATGTCCGACGGGCTGACGGTCCCCTTCGCGCTCGCGGCGGGTCTTTCGGGCGCAGTCGCCTCGACCGGGATCGTGGTCACGGCCGGTCTTGCCGAGATCGCGGCGGGGTCGATCGCCATGGGACTCGGAGGCTATCTCGCCGCCAGGAGCGATGCGGAACACTACGCCACCGAGCGCGCGCGCGAGGAGCGGGAAGTGCAAGAGAAGCCCGCGGCCGAGGCGGCCGAAGTGCAGGACGTGCTGGTGTCGTACGGGCTCACGGCGGAGGAGAGCGCCCCAATCGTGCAGGCGCTCAGCGGCAGGCCTCGCGCCTGGGTCGATTTCATGATGCGGTTCGAGCTGGGCCTCGAAGCGCCGGATCCCCGCCGCGCCCTCAGGAGCGCGCTCACGATCGCCGGGGCGTACATCGTCGGGGGCTTCGTCCCGCTGGGGCCCTATCTGGCGTGCGCCTCGGTGAAGACGGGGCTCCTGTACTCGGTGGCCCTCACGCTGCTGGCCCTGGCGGTGTTCGGCTACGTCAAGGGGCACTTCACCGGCACGCGTCCCGTTCGGAGCGCGATCCAGACGATCGTCATCGGCGGTCTGGCGGCCGCCGCGGCCTTCGGCATCGCGAGGGCGATCTCCTAGGGCTGGGGCCGCCATCCCCGCGGCTTCCGCGGTCGCGCAGGAGGCTTGCGCTCAGTCGTGCAGCACGACGCTGAAGAGGGACGGGTTGATCTTGAGGCCGCCGTTGTACTCGATNNTTCTTGAACTTGTTCATGAAGAAGTTCACGCGGGAGCGCGTCGTCCCGATCATCTCCGCCAGCGATTCCTGCGAGATCCTCGGCAGCGGGTGCTGAGGTTCCTCCTGCTTCCCGTAGCGGGCGAGGAGGAGCAGCGCGCGGGCCAGGCGCTTCTCGCTCGAGTTGAACAGCTGGTCGACCAGGTCGGCCTCGATGCGGAGGTTGCGGGCCAGCATGTTCGCGATGAAGCGGTCGGAGAAGGCGTGCTCCTCGTGCAGGACGCGCTTCATCGCCGTCTTCTCGATCACGAGAACCTCGCTTGCCACCCTGGCCGTGGCCGTCCCCATTCGCAGGATCTGCCCGGTGAGCGCGCTTTCACCGAAGAAGTCCCCGGCCCCGAGCGTCGCCACGATCGCCTGCTTGCCGGCCTTGGACACCACCGAGAGCTGCACGGCGCCCTTCTGGATGTACATGACGGCGTCGCACGGATCACCCTGCGAGAAAATGACCGCGCGCTTTTTGAACCGGGCTACTCGCCTCGATAACCCTGCCGAGGCGAGAAACGCCTCGACGTCGAATTCCGCGTGCTTGTCGGCCTTCTTCACAGGAGTCTTCCTCAGGTCCATCGAGGTTCTCCGGGCGGCATTATATCAGCGCGACTCGTCTCCGGAATCGGAAACCGGCCACGGCCCTCTCCCAAAAAAGAGAACGGGGACGGCCTCTCCAGGGCGTGCACATACGGCACGATGGAGAGACCGTCCCCGTGAACAGCACCCGCGCTCACGCCGCCGGCCGGGCCGAACCCGGTGCGGGGACGCGGAGAGCGGGCGACGCTCGATCCGCCGCTACCAGCGGGGCTCGGACCGACGGCGGGATCCGCCGCCGCCGCCGAATCCGCCGGACCGTTCGGGCTTCGGCCGCGCCTCGTTCACCACGAGGTTGCGGCCGCCGAGCGAGTGCTCGTTGAACTGCGTGACCGCCTTCTGCGCCTCTTCGTCGGTGCTCATCTCGACGAACGCGAAGCCGCGCGCGCGGCCCGTGGCCATGTCGCGCATGACGTTCACCGACTCGACGGTCCCGGCGGCCGCGAACAGCTGCTGAAGGTCCGCTTCGCCAACTTCGTACGGCAGGTTCCCGACGTAGAGCTTTCTTGCCATTGACTCGATCTCCTCCCCGCGTTCCGCGGGAGGTGTGATGGCGGGCCGTCAGCGCCCGTTCATCGGTGTGCTATCGCTGGGGATCCAGAGGCGGACCACGAGCGAGATGGAGAATGGCTCTTCCGGAGCTGATGCCTCGTGCGGGAAAGGCGAGTTTTCGAGGCTCGAATCATTCTGACGCGGCAAAGCGGAATGCTCTTGTCCAACCTGACCCACCCAGTATACCACACCGACCGGCCCTGCCGCGGACTGGCGGCCGCGCGTCGACGGTGACGGCCCGCCTGTTCACGTCCCGCGGCTACATCACGACCTCTGCGTACCAGCCCTTGACGACGAGTTTCGTCCCGTAGGGAGCCGAGAGCTTCTGCAGCCGGTCGAATGTGTCCTTCGCCCGCTCGTCGCTGACGAGCCTGGGCACGCCGTAGAGCGGCCCCTCGTCGTCAATGGTGATCGGGATCAGCTGGATCCGCTTGAGCTTGCCCCCGTTGACCGTCATCCTCACCAGCACCCCTTCCATCGTCTGCCACTGGTCGCGGCGGTCCCAGACCGACACGTTGGTCGGCCGATCGACTTCGAGATCGCGCTGGTGAATCAAGTCGACCGGGATCTTGTCGGGCGTTCGGTACTGGTAGATGAAGTCCGAGAGGCTGTAGAAGATCGGCTTCCCCTTGTAAATCTCGATTCCACGGAGGACGTGCGGGCCGCTGCCGAGCACCATGTCCGCCCCGGCGTCGATGGCGCGCCGGTACATGATGTGGTCGTTGGCCGGCGCGTGATCCTGGATGCCGTACACGCGGTCGTGGCTGACGTCGTGATTGTGCAAGGCGACCATCAGCACGTCGGTGTGCCGCCTGGCCAGGACGACGTCGTCCTCCATCGTCTTGATGTCGGATTCGAGCGGCCCTTCCACCTTGTCCACCTTGTCTCCGTTGGCCACGAGGATCACCGCCGGATCGATCGTCGCCAGTGACGGCGCCGCCGGGTCGGTGCTTCGGAACTTGTTGGTCCAGTAGCGCATGTAGGACAGGAGCGAGAAGTCGGTCGTGCGGCTCTGGACGTTCATGCTGGCCGGCGCGTGCGCCGCGGCGAGCGTGAGGCCGGCGCCGGCGTGCCTGATCTGCGCGTGGTCGAGCGCCTTCAGGCAGTCGCGCAGCCCGTCGGGGCCGAAATCGAGCGCGTGGTTGTTCGACATGCTGACGAGGTTGATGCCGATGGCGGCGACCTCCCAGACGAAGTCCGTCCCCGCGCGGAAGTTGTAGAACGGCCGCTGCGCCTCGGGGTGCTCGTTCATCGAGAACTCGAGGTTGCCGTACGCGATGTCCGCCTCCTGCATGATGCGGAACAAGCCGCGCCGCTCGGGCTCCTGCAGCGTGCTAATCTGCTGGTTGAAGATCATGTCGCCGACGGCCGTGATGATCACGTCGCCGGGCTCTTCCTTCAGGAGCTGGGTGATCCGCTCGTCCCAGTTGATGGTGGTGGGCGCTTCCTTCGGGTGGATGCGCCGGTTGTAGACCGACTGGCTCTGGTCCAGTCTCAGCTTGCCGACCGGCGCCGGGGCCTGGGGCGCCTGGGCGAGGCCGACGTGGCCGGCGATGAGCACACCGGCCAGCATCAGGGCGAGGACGCCGGGCCGATAACGAGCGAGGCGACGTGTGACATCCATGATCGTGTCTCCCGAGAATGGCCGCCATGACGTGCACGAGCTTGTGGAACTCGCGGCGCCCGATTCTACCAGAGACGCCTCGCGGCGGGCGGTGCGCCCCCGGTCGGCCCGTGGTACCATGCCCCCCTGGCGCGCCCGCGCACTGGAGGAGTTCGATGCGGCGTCTCGCTTGGCGTCTGACCGGCGCCCTGGTCGTCATCGCGGCCGTGATCCTGTTCGGCCGCACGCTTCACGGCACGGTGGCGCCGTCCGCCCGCGCCTCGCGCGGGAACATCCTGCTCGTGACGATCGACACGCTACGGGCCGACCGCATCGGTGCCTACGGCGCCAAGCGCCCGCCGACGCCGAACCTGGACAAGCTGGCGGCGGATGGGGCGCTGTTCGAGCAGGCGGTGGCGCAGGCGCCCATGACGCGCCCGTCTCACGCGTCGATCCTGACCGGCCTCTACCCATTCCAGCACGGCGTCCGCGACAACTTCGCGCCGCCGCTCGCTCCCGCGCACCGCACCCTCGCCGAGATGCTCAAGGCCGCCGGCTACGCAACCGGCGGGTTCGTCGGCTCCTTCATCCTCAATACGCAGTCCGGGCTCGGCCGCGGCTTCGACGAGTTCGACGACAACTTCGGGACGGGTGAGAAGAACAGCGCGTTTTTCACCGACTACCAACGGCGCGCTGCCGACGTGGAGGCAGTGAGCGGGGCCTGGCTCGCGCAGGCCGCGGCGGCGGGCAGGCCGTTCTTCGCGTGGGTGCACTTCTACGACCCGCACTCGCCGTATGCGCCGCCGCCGCCCTACTCGACCCGCTACGCGGACCATCCCTACGAGGGGGAGATCGCCTACACCGACGAGGTGCTCGGGAAGCTGTTCGCGCGGCTGCAGCGGCTCGGCGTCCTCGACCGCACGGCCATCGTCGTGACGGCGGACCACGGCGAGTCGCTCGGCGAGCACGGCGAAGAGGAACACGGGTTCTTCATCTACGAGATGCTCGTGCACGTTCCGATGCTGGTCTACGTGCCGGACGCAAACCCGCGCCGCGTGGCCGAGCTTCGGAGCCACATCGATCTGGCGCCCACCATCCTCGACCTCGAGTCCGTGAAGCAGCCCCCGCCCGGCGAGCTCGACGGCGTGAGCCTT
>PMKG01000280.1 GCA_003157675.1 Acidobacteriota bacterium | reverse complement strand
CCGCGATCACTTCGGCATCAAGCCGTTCTACTACGCGCACGTGAGAGGCGGGCTGGTGGTCGGCAATACGCTGAACGCCGTCCGACTCCATCCTGGCGTGTCCGACAGACTCAACGAACTGGCGGTCGCCGATTACCTGCTCTTCGAATTCAACCAGGACTTCGCCACCACGACCTTTGCCGATGTTCAGCGTCTTCCTCCGGCCCATGCGCTGACGTGGAGGGCGGGTCAGGTATCCGTCCGACGCTACTGGTCGCTTCCGTGTGACGAGGTCATCCGCTACCGCCGCGTCCGCGACTATGTCGAGCGGTTCGGAGACCTGTTCGAGCGGGCGGTTCGTGACCGGGTGCGCAGCAGCCGTGCGTCGGTGTTCTTCAGCGGCGGGCTCGATTCGACGAGCGTGGCCGGGACTGTCCGCCGGATCTCGCCAGCCACCGAGCTTCGCGCGTACACCGTCGTCTACGAATCACTCGTCCCGGACGACGAAGGTCGCTATGCCGGCATAGCGGCACGGCACCTCGGGATTCCCCTCGAGATCATCTCCGCGGACGATTTCGAGCTGTACGAACACAGGGAGGTGTACGCGACGCCAGAACCGAACAACGAGCCCCTGCGGTCGCTCGCACTGAGTTTGTATGGGAGGGCTGCACGGCACGCGCCGGTGGCGCTCACCGGCCAGGGTGCCGACCCCATCTTCATGCTCCCTCGGACTCTCAGCGGTCAGACGCTCCGCGCAACGCCCATTCGCCAGGCCGCCGCGGTCTTCATCGATTACATGGCAGACCAGCGACGGATCCCGAGATTCCACCTGCGTGGCACGCTTCGAAGCCTGATCGGGCTTGGCCGGACCAGCCCGCCGCCGTTCCCGACCTACCTCGATCGTGGGTTGGTGGCCAGGAATGGCCTCGAGCAGCGGTTCGCCCGTCTTCGACAAGGCGGCGACTCACGACAGTGGCGCCGCCCGGCCGCGGCTCAGGTGGTGGCGGCACCATTCTGGGCTCATTACTTCGAAACGAGCGACCCGGGATGGACACGGTGCTCGGTGGAGGAATGGCATCCGTTCTTCAGTCTTCCACTCGTTTGTTATATGATGTCCACATCAGAGTTGCCGTTCTGTGTGGACAAGTACCTGCTGCGCGTGCATGCGTCAGGGTTGATACCGGAGCAGGTCCGACGGCGGCCAAAGACCCCGCTCCGTACAGACCCGGTGGCGGTGCAGTTGCGGCGCTGGTATCGTCGTGGCGCGGGCGTGTGTGCTCTCACGAATCGTCGCCTCGCCGAGTTCGTGGATCTGACAGCCGTGGCGGCGCTACTGCCGAACGGGGGTGAGGGTGACTACGCTCGCTCGCGTGTGTTCGATTTCAACTTGTGGCTGGACAGTAGCTTTCAAGGAGAACGCCAATGCCCGACGCCGCCAATCCCGTGAGGATCGCATACCGAACTCCCACCTTGCGCGTCTACGGCGACGCGAAGAAGCTGACTGAAACCACAGGCGAGATCGGAAACACGGACGGTGGGAGGCCAGGGAACTCCAAGACGGCTTGAACCGTGCCGAAGCTCGGCACGACCGCCGCTCTCTTCGGCGTTGTCAGGGAGGCAGGCCGCGAGCTGGCCTCCTGATGTCTCAGGCCTCGTCGATGCTCCGAGAGCGAGCGGGTGCGTCTTGAATTGGTACTGGCTTTACGGTGTGCGGCTTGCGTCGAGCGAACCGCTGGCATGCCTGCATCAGGCGGATCCAGGGCAGCCTGACGTCACGATCACGTTCTATGACGCGGCAACCGGCGCCGCGTGGGACCAGGGCGACTCCCGGTGGCCGCCGGATGCCGCCGAGCGCGGTGTGCGAGTCCGCTTGAACGGCCAGCAGCAGAGGTACGAGTTCGACTATCGGGACGGGACCAGGTTCCGAGTCGGCATCCACGGCGATCTCATCAGCGCGCTGACACCAGCCGGCGCCATCCTCGAGGACACCGTCATCTATCTCGTCGGTCCGGTGATGGGATTCGTCCTGCGCCTGCGAGGGGTCGTGTCCCTGCACGCGAGCACCGTGCTCATCGACAACAAGGCGGTGTGTTTGTGCGGCGGACCCGGCGCCGGCAAGTCGAGCACCGCGGCGGCGATGGCGTTGCGCGGGTATCCGATTCTCACCGAGGACGTTGCCCCGCTGAGCGATGGTGGCGGTTCATTCTCGGTCAGGCCGGGGTATCCACGCGTGAACCTCTGGGCGGACTCCTCCTCCGCCCTCTTCGGCGCTCCCGAGATCCTGCCCGTCATCACGCCCAACTGGGAGAAGCGCTACGTGCCGCTCAAGACCAGATTCTGGGAGCAGACCGCGCCCCTCGCGGCCGTCTATGTGCTGACGGAACGTCACGGGGGGCAGGACGCGATCATCCGAGACCGGCCGCCCACCGAGAACTTCGTCGGACTGGTGGCGAACACCTACGTCAACTATCTGCTCGATCCCGCCATGCGAGCGCGCGAGTTCGACGTTCTCAGCCGCCTCGTCCGTGCCGTTCGCGTTCGGTCCGTGTCCCCTCCTGCCGACATCGGCCGCATCGGTGCGCTCTGCGATGCCCTTGTGGCAGACGTGAACAACGCGCTCAGGTGCACAGCCTAGCCGGTGGCCGGGAAGTGGACATTCTCCTCGAATGCGCGCGCGTGGCCCCGGATCCCGCTGCGCTACGCCGGGCGGCGGACAGTGTGGCCCACTGGCGGGCGGTGCTGGACGAAGCTGGCCGCCACTACCTGAAACCGCTCCTCCATTGGCGCCTGAGCCGCTTCTGTCCCGATGCCGTGCCGCCGGAGGTGGCCGCCGAGCTCGAAGGGGCCTTTCACGCGAACGCCGGGCGGAACCTGATGGCGGCCGCAGAGTTGCGGACGGTGGTCGGCTGGCTGGAGGCCGAAGGCGTTCCCGTCATTGCGTTCAAGGGGCCGACGCTCACTGCCTTGGTGTACGAGAATCTCGCGCTACGCGAATTCCACGACCTGGACCTCCTGGTCCGGCCGGGAGACCGACGTCTGGCGGTCTCGGTCCTCGTCCGGAACGGGTGCCGCGCCAAAGGCGCGGAAGGAGCCGAGAGTCTTTTGGGGAACTCCGAGATTGCGCTGAAGACACCTGGCGGATGCGAGGTGGACCTGCACTGGACCCTGTCGCCGCCGTACTTTCTGTCGTTCGATGCCACGCACGCATGGGAGCGCATGCAGAGCGTGTCGGTCGGCGGGACGCCGGTTCCCACGTTCGGGCCGGACGACCTGTTTGCATGTCTGGCTTTGCACGGGGGACGCCACTGCTGGGTTTCGCTCGCGTGGATTTGCGACGTGGCGAACCTGGTCTGCGTCGCGCCACCCGACTGGGGCCCCCTCCTGGCGGACAGCCGGAGGCGACGCGCGTACTGTCTGGCGGCATTACTGGCCGCGGACCTGCTCTCCGCTCCAGTTCCTGGCGATGTCATCGAGCAAGCTGCCGGCGACCCAGTCGTTCGCGATCTTGCGAGGCAGGTTCGGGCCCGGCTCTTCGGCGCCGGGGACGACATCCGTGGAACGACGGTTGAGGCCGCGATGCACCTTCGGATGATGACCGCCGTCCGGGACCAGGTGCGATATGTCGGGCGGCGCGCCCTGCAGCCGAACCAGACGGACAACGACTTCCTTCCCCTCCCCCCACGCCTTCGTCCCGTTCTGTGGTTGGTCCGGCCATTCCGCGTACTCGCCAAGCTGAAATCGAGTTTCTGACGACGGGGTCGATCGCTCCATCCCATGCTGTTCATTCCATTTCTCGACGGGTTGATCGACTTCGATTGCGGGCCATGCGGAGGGCGCTGCTGCCAGGGTGGCTACATAGTCGCCTCAGATCAGGAGCGGGCGTTTCTCTTGCAGGAACACCCTGCCATCCGCTTCTTCTGGGCGGGCGAACAGCACACCCTCTTCCGGTACAAGAAGTATCCCGGGTGCTGGTTCCTCACGGGTGACGGGGGCTGCGAGATTCAACGCAAGCACGGCTACCCATCGAAACCTTTCGTCTGTCGCCTCCACCCGTTCTATGTCGCCAGATGCGGGGACGATCACGTGGTCGTGCCGTCCGGGTGCGACAAGATCCGTGCGATCCGCCGCGGCATGGCCACTCGGGTCTCGCCCGAGTCCGTCCGGGCGAACGCCGAGGAATCGATCGAGCGAGGTTTCTTTCTGGAAGATCTCGATTGGCCATCCGGGCGCGTGGACCTCGAGCAGACGATCCTCGACAGCTCGTTGCGCTTTCTGGATGACCACGACTACATCGGTTTCGCTGCCGCGCAGCAGGCCGCGACGGAGCCTGTGAAGAGCCCGGGTCAGGCGCGCGAGGAACTGGAGGACGTGCGCCGTGCCTGGATGACGACGCTGGGCGTGGAGGATCTGGACACTCGCCATCCCGCCGTGTCGTACGAACTCGTCGCGTTGACGTCGATCCTCAGAGTCGGGCATCGCGGGCTCCGGCCGCTGGACCCGAGCCGCATTCCCGTAGCGCTCCTGGCGCTTCACCTCTACATGGTGCTCTACTCGCAGGGCCGTGACGTCGACCGGCGGCTCGCCACCTACCAGTCGGTCCTCGACGACGTGCCGTTGGGGCTGGCGTACTTGGGACGAGCAGCGCTCAAGTTGACGGACCTCCCACTGGAGAACCGGCTCGAGCATCTTCGCCTGGTTCGGAAGATGCACGAGCCCGGTTTCCTCCAGAAGATGGCCCCGACGGAAGTCCGCAAGTGACGTGGACGGGTCAGTCGACGGTGCGGGTGGTGACCTCGCCGGAGGTGTCGCCATGATGGCGGCTCCGAAGGTGTTCCGGTTCGAGAACCACGACGACACCTACCGCATCTGGCGTTCCGAGGGCGTCTCGAGCCGCATCGTCGTGCACGTGGACGCCCACCACGACATGTCGTGGCGGACGCCGCGGCTCGCGATGAGCATCGGCAACTACCTGTCGACGGCCATCGTCGAGAAGATGGTGTCTGCCGTGTACTGGGTGGTGCCGG
>PMKG01000096.1 GCA_003157675.1 Acidobacteriota bacterium | reverse complement strand
ATCCCGGGCGAGGCCGCCGGCGGCGTCACACCCACGCGTGTCACGACCCCGGTCAGTCGGCGCGTGCCGACGGGCACGAGAACCCGCGCGCCGGGTGCTGGCACGTCCAGGCCGTCAGGGACTCGGTATGTCAGGGCGTCGAGCGCGGGGACCGGGACGGCGACCGAAACGAGGCGGGGCATGGGCTAGGGCTGGTCGCCGGCGTCGCGCAGCGCGGCGTCGAGCAGGCGCTTCGCCCGCTTGAGATCCTCCCACGCGTCCCGCTTCTTCTCCGGGCTTCGCAGGAGGTAGGCGGGGTGGAACGTCGGGACGAGCTGCGAGCCCCCGTAGCGGTACACGCGGCCGCGAAGCCGGGAGATGGCATCCTGCGTCTTGAGGAGCGCCTGGGCGGCGAACGTCCCCAGTGCGACGNNCGGACGGCACTTGATGACGTTGGCAATGTAGACGTCCTCGCGCCTGAGGCCGATCGCCTCGACCATCTTCGTCAGCAGCTGCCCCGCCCGCCCGACGAATGGGATTCCCTGGATGTCCTCGTCCCGGCCCGGCGCCTCGCCGATGAACATGAGCCGCGCGTGGGGGCTGCCGACGCCGAAGACGATCTGCCGGCGACCGAGCGTCGAGAGCTTGCAGCGGGTGCAGTCGCCGAGGTCGGTGCGGATGGAAGGGAGATCCTCGGCGACGGCCGCGCGCCAGGCCGGGTCGCGGCTGAAGCCCTTCACGCCCAGCTCGGTCAGAAACGTCAACTGTTCGGCCAGTTGCTCGCGCGGGTCCACGTTACTCTCCGCCGGCTGCCGCCGGTTGTGCCGTTCCCGCCAGCCGGGGGAGCATCCGCTCGACCCGGTCGAGGATCGCGCGTGCCACGTCGGCCTTCGGCCGTAGCGTCAGTTCGTCCTCGCCGTCCGCCGCGATGAGCGTCACCGCGTTCTCCTCGGTGTCGAATCCTCGGTCGTCGCCGGACACGTCGTTGGCGACGATCAGGTCCACCTGCTTGCGCCGTCGCTTGTCCCCGGCGCGCGCCACCACGTCGCTCGTCTCGGCGGCGAAGCCGACCAGCAGCGTCCGCGGCCACTCGCCGGCGGCGCGTCTGGAGCCCAGCTCGGCGAGGATGTCCGGCGTCCGCGTCATCCTCAGCACCAATTCGTCGCCGTCCTTGGCGATCTTCCCGGCCGCCCTGATCGGTGCGTAGTCGGCAACCGCGGCGGCCATGACGACGACGTCGGCGCCCGCCACGCGGGACACGACCGCCTCGTGCATCTCCCGCGCCGACCGCACGCGCACGAGATCGACACCCTCGGGCGCAGGAATCTGGGTCGGCCCGGACACCAGCGTGACGCTGGCGCCCCGGCGCGCGGCCTCTGCGGCCACCGCGTACCCCATGCGCCCGCTGGAGCGATTGCCGACGAAGCGGACCGGGTCGATGTCCTCGTAGGTCGGCCCGCCGCTCACGAGCACGTGCCTGCCCGACAGCGTCTGCGCCGGGCGCACGATCGCCTCGGCCGCCGCAACGATCTCGGGCGGCTCGGCCAGCCGCCCCGGCCCGACCCACCCACAGGCCAGGAACCCCTCGCCCGGTTCGACGATGGCGGCGCCCCTGGCCCTCAGCGTCCTGAGGTTTCCCTGCACCGCATCGTGGGCCCACATGTTCGAGTTCATCGCCGGCGCCAGGAGCACCGGCGCTCGCGTCGCCAGGTAGAGCGAGCACAGGAAATCGTCGGCGATCCCGCCCGCGAACTTGCCGATGATGTTGGCCGTCGCCGGCGCGACGAGCAGCAGGTCGATCGACGACGCGAGCGCGATGTGCTCGATGTCGGCGTTGGCGCCGGGCTCGAACTGGCCAGTGATCACGCGGTGACGCGTGATGGCTTCGAACGTCAGCGGACCGACGAACTCGGTGGCCGCCCGGGTCATGACCACGACGACGTCGTGGCCGGCCTTCTGCAGGCCGCGGGCCCCCTCCACCGCCTTGTAGGCCCCGATGCCCCCGGTGACACCCAGCGCGATCTTCGACATAGGCGCGTCCTCAGGCTCCGGGCCCGTTCCCCGGCGAGGCGAAGAAGGTGGACACCACGCCCTCCGCACCCGCCGTCATGGCCATTCGCCGCGACCGCTCGGCGAGCAGGATCGCCCGCACGCGGTCCGCGCAGGCGTCGACCTCGTCGTTCACCACCACGTAGTCGTACTCGGCGAAGGCCCGAATCTCCTCGCGCGCCGTCGCGAGCCGGCGACGGATCGCCGCCTCGGGGTCACGGCCGCGCCCGCGCAGCCGCTGCTCGAGCACGCCGAACGACGGGGGCATGAGGAAGATGCCGACGCTCTCGACGCCGGCTTGCCGGACCTTCCGCGCGCCCTGCACGTCGATCACGAGCAGGAGATCCTCGCCCCCCGAGAGCCGCGCTTCGGTGTCGGAGGTGCCCGTGCCGTAGTAATCGCCGAACACCTCGGCCCACTCGAGGAACGCCCCCGACGCGCGCAGCTCGAGAAAGCGATCCGCGGTGACGAAGTTGTAGTCCACCCCGTCGCGCTCGCCCGCCCGGGCCGGCCGCGACGTGTAGGAGCGCGAGATGCCCACTCTGCCCGTGGTCTCGACCACGCGCCGCGCGACCGTCGTCTTGCCCGCCCCGGACGGCGCCGACAGGATGAACAACCGGCCTCGTCTATTCGACATTCTGCACCTGTTCCCGCATCTTCTCCAGTTCGGCCTTGGCGTTCACCACGAGCTCGGTCACCGACAATCCGTCCGCCTTCGAGCCGATCGTGTTGACCTCCCGGTTCATCTCCTGGAGCAGGAAATCCAGCTTGCGGCCGCACGGCTCGTCACCGTCGGCGAGCACAGACCAGTGCGCCAGGTGCGCGCGGAAGCGGACCACCTCTTCGCTGATGTCCGACCGGCCGGCCGTGCGCACGATCTCCTGCGCGATGGCCGCGGAATCGGCCTGCAGGTCCCGGCTCAGGTCCCTCACGCGTTCGGCGAGCCTGGCCTCGAGGTCCACGCGTCCCTCCGCGGCCGCGGCCGCGATCCGCTCGATCAGGGCCGCCAGCGCCTCCCGGCGCTCATCGAGGTCCTTGCGCAGGTGCTCGCCCTCACGGGCCCTCATCTCGTCCAGGGCGCCGGCGGCTTCTTCCACCGCCGATTCAACCAGCCCGGCGAGCACCGCTGTCTCCTCGGCCGACTCGCTCGGGCGCTCCCTGATGATCAGGGCCTGGGGTATCCGCACGAGGTCGCCTGGCGTGAGACTGCCGCTGACCACGCCCTGGGCCCTCGCCCGATCGATGGCCTCGCCAAGCCGGCGGACAAAGCCCTCGTGCAGCTCGATCTCCGGAACGGCGGCCTCACGGAGCTGAACCGAGACGCTCAGCTCGATACGGCCGCGCGCCACGTGGCTCTGCAAGAGGCTCCTGAGCTTCGTTTCCGACGCCAGGAATCCTTGAGGCAGGCGCACCTGCACGTCGAAGTAGCGGTGATTGACGGCGCGGAGCGTGATGCCCACCGTGGCCCTGGGGTCTTCTTTCGTGAGCGAGGCGAAACCGGTCATTGATCTGAACATAGAAAACGGCCTGCGACTTGCGGCCACTTACGTAGGGCGGGCCTTCAGGCCCGCCGGGCGCGCCGGCCCTGAAGGGCCAGCCTACGTGGAACTGTCCACTGCTTACTACTCCGAACGCAGTTGTTCGGCGGCGAGCTGCATCTCGTACAGCCGCGCGTAGTCTCCGCCGGGGCGCTCGAGCAGCTCCTCGTGCCGCCCCGTCTCGACGATCCTTCCTCGTTCCAGCACCACGATCAAGTCCGCTCGCCGGATCGTCGACAGGCGGTGTGCGATGACAATGGCCGTTCGGTTGGCCATCAGGTTGCCGAGGGCCTCCTGCACGAGCCTCTCGGACTCGGCGTCGAGCGAAGACGTCGCCTCGTCGAGGATCAGGATCGGCGCGTTCCTCAGCAGCGCTCGCGCGATGGCCAGGCGCTGCCGCTGGCCTCCCGACAGGCGCTGGCCCCGTTCGCCGATCACGGTCTGGTACCCCTGGGGCATCGCGGCGATGAAGGCGTGCGCATTCGCCGCGCGCGCCGCCGCTTCGATTGCGTCCGGAGCGGCCCCGCTCGACCCGTAGGCGATGTTGCCCGCGATCGTGTCGTCGAACAGCACCGTCTCCTGGGTGACGATGCCGATTTGCGACCGCAGCGAGCGCAGCGTGAAATCCCGGATGTCGGCGCCATCGATCGTGATGGCCCCGCTCGTGACGTCGTAGAACCGCGGCAGCAGATTGACCAGCGTGGTCTTTCCCGCGCCGCTCCGCCCCACGACGGCCACCGTCTGGCCCTGGCGGATGGCGAGCGACACGCCGCGCAGGATGATCCCCGTCCGGTCGTCGTCGTAGCGGAAGCCGACATCGCGGAACTCGATCTCGTGGAGCAGACCCGAGAGGGGCACCGCGCCGGGACGATCCTCGACCTCGGAGTGGAGGTCGAGGATCTCGAAGATCCGCTCGGACGCGGCGCTCGCCTGCTGGAAGTTCGCGTTCACGCGGCTCAGCTTCTTGGCCGGTCCGTACATCAGGAACAGCGCGGCAAAGAACGAGGTGAACTGGCCCGGCGTCAGCTTCCCGCTCGCGATCTCGTGCACGCCGTACCAGAGCGCGGCCGCCATCCCGAGCCCTCCCAGGATCTCCATGATGGCCGGCAGCGCGGACAGCGCGGCCGACATCTTCATGTTCGCCCGATACAGCCGATTCGACGCCACCTCGAACCGGCCCGCTTCCCGCGCTTCGGTCGCGAAGGCCTTGACGATCCGGTGGCCGGTGAACGCCTCGGCGCTCACGTGCGAGAGATGCTCGAGTTGCTCCTGGCTGCGGCGGGACGTGCGGCGCATGAGACGGCCCAGCCGGGCCAGCGGGTAGACGACCAGCGGCGCGCCGCAGAGAAACACGAACGCCAGCGTCGCGTCGTAGTAGAACAGCAGCGCGACGTAGCCGACGAGCGAAAGCGACTCGCGCAGCAGGTCGCAGGTCGTCTCCGACACGGCCTGCTGGATCTGGCCGACGTCGTTCGTGATCCGCGACATCAGCTGCCCCGAGCTTCGCCGCGCGAAAAAGGCTGCAGACTGGTCGAGCATGTGCCGGAACAGCCGGGTCCGCACGTCCATCACGACTCGCTGGCCGACGTCCGACATCAGGTAGGCCGAGAAATACCCGCCGACCGCCTTGGCCGCGCTCGCCGCGATGAGCGCGCCGGCCACGAACAGCAGGTTCCGCCCGGTGGCGAGCACCTCGTCGAAGACGTTCTGAATCAGCTTGGCGAGGCCGGCCGACCCGAGCGCGTAGAGGACCATCCACGCGAAGGCGGCCGCGAGGCGCCCGCGGTAGGGACGGGTGAATCGAAGCAGGCGCAGGAACGGGTTCAATCCGTGATCCGATACTTGAGCAGGATCCACAGGGCCACGAGGCCGTCACGCCACGTGATCTTCTTGCCCTCCTCGTACCCGCGGCCGTCGTAGGTGATCGGAATCTCGTAGACCCGGTGACCGCCCTTGAAGATCTTCGCCGTCAGCTCCGGATCGATGCCGAAGCCGTTCGACTTGAGCGTCATCCCCTTCACGATCTCGGCCCGCATGACCTTGTAGCAGGTCTCCATGTCCGTCAGCATCGTGTTGTAGAGGATGTTGGACAACAGCGTGACGATCCGATTGCCCAGGTAGTGGGAGAACAGGAACACGCGGTGGCGGCCGAGGAACCGCGACCCGTAGACGACGTCCGCCCGTCCCTGGCAGATGAGCTCGATGAGCTCCGGGTATTCCTCCGGTGAGTACTCGAGGTCGGCGTCCTGGATGA
>PMKG01000406.1 GCA_003157675.1 Acidobacteriota bacterium | reverse complement strand
ACCGACCCCAATCGAGCGTGCGCTCGCTCGCGCGCTGCCCGCGCTGGCCGTGGCGTGGGCCCTCCTGATCCTGGTCGCTCCGTGGATCGCCTCGGGCGGTCAGGGTGCGGTCTGGCTGTCGGCGGCGGTCTACTGGCTGGGCGCGCTCGTCTGCCACCAGCGGCCCGAGCGGTCGTTCCACCTCGCCGGCGCGCAGTTGCCGGTCTGCGCGCGGTGCACCGGCCTGTACGTGTCGGGCGCGCTCGGCGTGATCCTCGCGTGGTGGCGCGTCCGGCCCGCCGCCTCCACGCGGATGACAGCGTGGCGGGTGCCGCTCGTGCTGGCCACGCTTCCGACCGTCGTGACGCTCGTCGTCGAGTGGGGGTGGCCGGCGGCCACGTCGAAGGCGGTGCGGGCGATCGCGGCGGTGCCGGCCGGCGTCGTGGCGGGCCTGCTGCTGGCCGAATTCTCGAGCTTTCGGAGTAGACTAAACGGATGCGAACCGACGCGGCGAAGCGACTAGATCGGAGCGGCCTCGTGCTGCTCGCGCTCGGCGCCTGGCTGGTGCCCGGCGGCGGACATCTGTGGCTGGGCCGTCGGCGCAAGGGGCTGGTCTTCCTCGTCGCGCTGACCGCGATGTTTGCCATCGGCCTCGCCCTGCACGGGCGGCTGTTCCCGTTCGATTCGTCCGAGCCGCTCGTCTTCCTGGCGGCGGTGGCCAATCTGGCGATGGGGCTTCCGTATTTCCTCGCGTGCGCGATCGGCTTCGACCAGGGGCAGGTGGCGGCCGTCACCTTCGAGTACGCCAACGCCTTCCTGATCGTCGCGGGGCTGCTCAACATGCTGGTCGTGCTCGATGCGTTCGACACGGCCGTCGGGCGCAAGTGAGGGGTTGTGACGAGCCATTTCCTGCTGATGGTTCTTTTCTCGCTGTGTGTCGCCGTGGTGTTCGCCTTCCTGATGAAGGACACGCCGCGCGACCAACTGCGGTTCGGCGCCGTCGTCTTCGGCGGGTTCGTCCTGAGCGCGCTGGCGCTCGGATGGCTGATGTGTCCCTTCTGAACGGTGGGAGGGTCTGCGATGTCGTTCGACAACCTCCGGATCGAGCATGACGGCGCCGTCGCGATCGTGACGATCGACCGTCGGCCGGTGCTGAACGCCCTCGACCGCGCGACGCTCGACCAGCTCCGCCTGGCGTTCCTCGAACTGCGGCATGCCGCCGCGGTCCGTGCGGTGATCCTCACCGGCGCGGGCGAGAAGGCTTTCGTGGCCGGCGCCGACATCCACGAACTCGAACGCCTGTCGCCGACCGAGGCCGAGGCGTACGCGCTCGCCGGCCAGCACGTGTTCGATCTCATCGAGCACCTCGGCAAGCCGGTCGTGGCCGCGGTGAACGGGTTCGCGCTCGGCGGCGGATGCGAGCTGGCGATGGCCTGCACGCTGCGCGTGGCGGCCGACACGGCGCGCTTCGGGCAGCCCGAGGTGACGCTCGGCGTCACGCCGGGATTCGCCGGGACGCAGCGGCTGCCGCGACTGGTGGGCAAGGGGCGCGCGCTCGACCTGCTGCTCACCGGCCGCCGGATCGACGCCCAGGAGGCGCTGGCCATCGGCCTAGTCAACCGGGTCGTGCCGGCCGGCGAGCTCGTCGCGGCGGCGAAGACGCTCGCCTCGACGCTCGCGGCGCTGCCGCCGGTGGCCATGCGATCGATCATCGAGGCGGTCAACCGCGGTCTCGAGATGGCGTTTTCGGAGGCGGAGTTCCTCGAGGCGACGCTGTTCGGCCTCACCTTCTCCACCGCCGACATGCGCGAGGGGACGCGGGCGTTCCTCGAGAAGCGCATCGCGATCTTCACCGGACGATGACGACCAGGCCAGGCTCCGAGCCCGCGAGCGAGGAATTCCGCGCGAGGCGGCGCGCCCGCGAGGCCGCGCTCCAGATGCTCTACCACTGCGAGGTCGGGCGCGCGTCGGCCGACGAGGCGATCGCGGCGCACGGGGAGATCGAGCAGGCCACGCGCCTCGAGTCGCCGCAGGCCGAGCAGTTCGCGGCGCGCCTGGTGGCCGGCACCGTCGAGCACGCCGACGAGCTCGATCCGGTCGTCGCCGCGAGCGCTGAGCACTGGCGGCCGGAGCGGATGGCGGTCATCGATCGCCTGATCCTCCGGATGGCGGTGTACCAGCTGCGCTACATGCCGGACGTGCCGCCGACCGTCGTCATCGACGAGGCGATCGAGCTGGCGCGCCGCTTCGGCGGCGAGGAGTCCGGCCGGTTCGTGAACGGCGTGCTCGACGCCGTCAAACGCAAACTGGAGGCCGCGGCCGGGCCGCAGTGACCCGGCCGCACCGGATTCGATTCCCGCTATGGCACAGGACAACGAACTGCTCGTTCAGCGCCGCGCCAACATGGAGGCGCTCGCCCGGCTGGGCGTCGACCTCTACCCCCGCACCTTCGACCGCACCGACACGGTGAGCCGCCTCGTGGACGACCACGGGGGGAAGACGAGGGAGGCGCTCGAGGCGACGCGGGTCGAGACGCGGACGAGCGGCCGGATTCTCGCCATCCGGAGCTTCGGCAAGGCGAACTTCCTCGTGCTGAGCGACGGCCGCGCGCGCATTCAGATCTACGTTCGCAAGGACTCGATGCCCGATCTCGACTTCGAGGTCTTCGCGCGGCTCGACGTCGGCGATTTCGTGGGCGCGGGCGGCCACCTGTTCCGCACGAAGACCAACGAGCTGACCGTCTGGGCATCGGGTCTGACGTTCCTCGCCAAGTGCCTGATCCCGCTGCCCGAGAAGTGGCACGGACTGCAGGACATCGAGATCCGGTATCGGCAGCGCTACCTCGACCTCATCGTCACGCCCGAGACGACCCGCGTGTTCCAGGCGCGCAGCCGCGCCCTGGCCGCCCTGCGGGCCTTCCTCGACGCGCGCGGGTTCCTCGAGGTCGAGACGCCGATGATGCAGCCGATCGCCGGTGGCGCGCTGGCCCGCCCCTTCGTCACCCACCACAACGCGCTCGACATGCGGCTCTACCTCCGCATCGCGCCGGAGCTGTACCTGAAGCGGCTGCTGGTCGGCGGCATGGAGCGCGTCTACGAGATCAACCGGAACTTCCGCAACGAGGGAATCTCGACCCAGCACAACCCCGAGTTCACGAT
>PMKG01000186.1 GCA_003157675.1 Acidobacteriota bacterium | reverse complement strand
CTCGATCTACCGCTTCAAGGGCCTCGAGGCGCCGGCCGTGGTTGTCACCGACATCGAGGAGCTCATGACGCCGGCGCAGCGCTCGCTGCTCTACGTCGGCTGCACTCGCGCCCTGGACCGGCTGGTGATCCTCGCCAACACCAAGGTGCGGGGGGAGCTGGAGCGGCCAGAAGGTTGACGTTTGCAGCAGGTTCTTGACGCTGCGACCGCTGTCGCCGATACTCGGTCCATCCACCCCCACGGGGCATGCTCCGTGGGCCCCTCGGGGTTGCGGCCCCGGGGGCTTTTCTCTTCCGGGGGTCCATCGTCAACTGCGGTCTCGGCTATTCACGCTTGACGTTAATAACGCGTGGCGTTACCATGGCGACGCGGTTGTGATCGTCTCGTTCAGTGACGCCGGCACAGAGGCGCTTGCGAGCGGTCGGCGAGTCGCACGCTTCGCGAGCATCGAGTCGATCGCGCGACGCAAGTTGCGGCAGCTGCAGATCGCGGGGCGCCTCGCCGCTCTGCGCATTCCACCGGGCAACCGACTCGAGGCGCTCAGGGGCGACCGGGCCGGCCAGTACAGTATTCGCGTCAACGACCGGTTTCGTGTGTGCTTTCGCTGGACGTCGGCCGGCGCGGCAGACGTCGAGATCGTCGACTATCACCAGAGGTGAGGCACATGACCAGGCTCAGGCCGGTGACGCCCGGCGAGCTGCTGCTGGAGGAGTTCCTGAAGCCGATGGGCATCACCCGATATCGGCTCGCCAAGGCGATCGGCGTTCCCGCCCAGCGCATCGGCGACATCGTCGCCGGTAAACGCGCGGTGACGGCCGACACCGACTTGCGGCTGTGCCGGTTCTTCGGTCTCTCGAGCGGGTACTGGCTTCGTGCGCAGGCGGCGCACGACATCGAGGTCGCCGAGGTGGCACTGGCGGACCGCCTGCGCCAGATCAAGCCGTGGAGCAAGACGGCGGCGTAGCGCGGCGGCAGAACGCGTTGCAGCCGCCCGGAGGCGCCATGTACCTCGTCGTCGATTGCGAAACGAGCGGGTTGCCGCGAAACTGGCGGGCGCCGGTGGCCGACGTCGCGAATTGGCCGCGCGCCGTCCAGATCGGCTGGGCGCTCTACGATGCCGGGCAGGCGCGCGTGCTCGCCGAAAGCCGGATCGTGCGGCCCGAGGGGTTCACGATTCCCCCCGACGCCGTCCGGATCCACGGCATCACGACCGAGCGCGCGATGGCCGAAGGCCTTCCCATCGCCGACGTGCTCGGCGCCCTGTCGTCGGCGGCTTCGTCGGCGAAGGTGATCGTCGCCCACAACGCGAATTTCGACGGCAGCGTGATCGGCGCCGAATACCTCCGGCTCGGACAGAAGCCGCCCTTTGGCCCGCCGTCGATGATCTGCACGATGCGTCAGAGCACCGACTTCTGCCGCCTGCCCGGCCCCTACGGCTACAAGTGGCCGACGCTCGAACAGCTCTACTCGATCCTCCACGGCACCGGTTTCAGCGGCGCGCACGAGGCTGGCGCCGACGTCGCCGCGTGCGCGGCCTGCTTCTTCGAACTCGTCAAGCGCGGCGTCATTACCGTCGGCGCGTCAGGCGCACGTCGGGCGCTTGGCGAATCCCACCGTGCCGGGCGATGATAGCTGATGCGGTTCGACGTGTGTCTCGGGCCGCGAGGGCGTCCATTCGCCCGGCCGGCAATCATCGCGGGAGGTCATACGTGAAACGCATCATCGTGCTCGGGGCGGGCCTGGTCGGCAAGGAAATGGCCAAGGACCTGACGAAATACTACGACGTCACTTCCGTCGATCGGAGCGAGGCGGCGCTCAACTCGGCGTTCAAGGACTACCCGCAGATCAAGACGATCGTGGCCGACCTGTCGGACCCCGTCCGCATCACGCGGCTGGTCGAGCCCTTCGACATCGTCGTCGGGGCGGTGCCGGGGTTCATGGGCAAGGCGACGCTCAAGGCCGTCCTCGAAGCCGGTCGCGACATCGTCGACATTGCGTTCTTCCCGGAGGACCCGTTCGACCTCGACGGCCTGGCCAAGGCGAAGGGCGTCACCGCGCTCGTCGACTTCGGCGTGGCCCCGGGCATGAGCAACATGTTCGCGGGGTACCACCAGAAGCAGATGGCGACGCTGTCGAAGGTTGAGATTCTGGTTGGCGGGCTGCCGGTCGTTCGCGAGTTTCCGTTCGAGTACAAGGCCGTCTTCTCGCCCATCGACGTCATCGAGGAGTACACGCGCCCGGCGCGCTACATCGAGAACGGCCACGAGGTGGTCCGCACGGCGCTCAGCGACGCGGAACTGCTGTTCTTCCCGGGGATCGGGACGCTCGAGTCGTTCAACACCGACGGCCTGCGGTCGCTGGCGAAGACGATCCGGTGCCCGAACATGAAGGAGAAGACCCTCCGGTTCCCGGGCCACATCCGGCTGATGGAGATGCTGCGCGAGTCCGGGTTCTTCGACAAGACGCCGATCGACGTGCACGGCGTGATGATCTCGCCGCTCGAGTTCACCTCGCGCGTCATGTTCCCGAAGTGGCAGCTCAAGCCGGGCGAAGAGGACTTCACCGTGATGCGCGTGATCGTCGAGGGCGACGACGCGCAGGGACGGCGCGAGACGGTGACGTACGACCTGCTCGATCGCTTCGACGCGAAGAACAAGGTCACGTCGATGGCGCGGACGACCGGCTATACGGGAACGGCGGGCGTGCGCCTGCTGGCGGAAGGGAAATTCAAGCGGCCCGGCGTGAACCCGCCCGAATTCGTCGGCGAGGTCCCGGAGTGCCTGGAGTTCGTGCTCGCGCACCTTGCCGAGCGGGACATCCGCTACGAGAAGACGGTGAGCCGGACGTAGAAGAAGGCTCAGGGCTCAAGGCTCAGGGGGCGCCGGTCAGCGCCTCCTGGCCCGACCGGCCGACCAGTCCTCCCACCTGAGGCCGCGGACCCGGTCGAACTCGCGCTGGTTGGAGGTCACGAGCGTCGCGCCGCGGCGCCGGGCCTGGCCGGCGAGGAGCACGTCGTCGGCGCCAATCGGCTTTCCGGCCGCCTCGAGCTCGGCCCTCACCGAGCCCGCTTCTCTCGCGTCCTCGTCATCGAATGGGATCCAGTCGAGCGGGCCCGCGCAGAACGCTTCCAACCGCCGCCTGTTCGACTCCGTCTGCCGGCTCTTGCCCACGCCGTACCAGAGTTCGAAGGTGACGACAGAGGAAAGGAGGACCGTCGCGTCCCTGGAGACCGCGTGCTGGAAGCGCCGCCGGACACCGTCCGGCGCGCCAGGTCACGTCAGAGGAGCCAAGCCGTTCGCATTCAACGACTTTCTGCCGCCGGGCGATTGAGGACGATATCCGGTACGCAGGATATCGAACTTCGGCGGACCGTTGGCGTGCACGTTCCTGCCTGCCCACGTCGCCTTCCGACCATCCACGACAGTTAATTGCGGCGCCGACGGCATCACCCGGCCCCGGCCGCATCGATTCCGCTCAAGTCCAGGCAGGGCCTCCAGTTGTCCCGCCACCCATCAAAACGACAACCCGGATGGGCCCGGTCGGCCGGACTCCCGCGCCCCGACCCCGGACCGGCACTTGCAACTTCTCGGAGAGACCACGTTCGCCGGTCAGGACGGCGTGGTGACGGTTGGCTGGGCACGGACGACTGGTGATCGCGAGGTGCGACTACCAGCAACGAGCGAGACGGAGTGACCATGTCGAAGACGAAGCTGATCAAGGTCGAGGCGGTCGAACGCCGGATCCTCCTGATTCGCAGCGAGAAGGTCATCGTCGATTCGGACCTTGCGGCGTTCTACGGCGTGACGACCAAGCGACTCAACGAACAGGTCAAACGGAACCGCGCGCGGTTTCCCGAGGATTTCAGGTTCCGGCTAACCGGTCCGGAGAAATCCGAGGTGGTCGCAAATTGCGACCACCTCGCGCGCCTCAAGTTCGCGAAGACCCTCCCGTACGCGTTCACCGAGCATGGCGCGATAATGGCAGCAAGTGTTCTCAACTCCAGACGTGCGGTGGACGTCAGCGTCTTCGTCGTGAGGGCTTTCGTCAGGATTCGACGCGTCTTCTCGGAACATCGCGCGCTCGCGCAGCGTCTCGACGACCTGGAGCGGAAGCTCGCTGACCACGACTCACAGTTGGTCGCAGTCGTGCAGGCGATCAAGGCGCTGCTCGGGCCGACGCCAGTGTTCAGGCACCGACGGATCGGATTCAAGCTGAACGGGGAACCCCGGTCAGACGCCGCACCCAGCGGCGGCTCCGGCTGACACGCCACGGCCGCGACCGAGCGCCGCGCCCCCGGCTGTAGAGAGGTGACGATGGAGACGAAGCTCTCCGAGATCGGTCAGATCGCGATGACGGTCGGCGACGTCGGGAAGGCGCTGCCGTTCTACCGCGACGCCCTGGGGCTGACGTTCCTGTTCAGTCCTGCGCCCACGCTGGCGTTCCTGTCGGCGGGCTCGGTTCGCATCATGCTCTCCACGCCGCAAGGCGCCGGCACGGTTGGCAGCAACGCCATCCTCTACTTCAAGGTGGTGGACATCGACGCGGTCTACGAAGCCATCGTGAGCCGGGGCGCGACGGCGGAGCGCGAACCTGAGCTCGCCGCGAGGATGCCGGACCACGAGTTGTGGATCGCCTTCGTCCGCGATCCCGACGGAAACCTGGTCGGGCTCATGGAAGAGAAGCGCTGAGGAGGCGATCATGAAGATCACTGTCCTGCTGCTCGCGCTTGCGCTCGATGCGTCGGCTGCCACGGCGCAGGGGTCGATCGCCGGATGCATCACCGACAAGAATGGCGGCACGCTGCCTGGCGTGGAAGTCGTTGCCTCCGGTCCGTCCGCGCAGCAGAAGGTCGTGACGGGAGTGTCTGGCTGTTTTGAGTTGAGCAACCTGCCGGCCGGCACCTACGCCGTCACGGCCGCCTTGGCCGGATTCGTTTCGGGCAAGCGGGAGAACGTGGTGGTTGGCAGTGGTCGGACCGTGGACCACCTGGATTTCACGCTGTGTACCGGCCCGCTCGGGGAGATTCTCTGGATCACGCCCGGAAGCCTGGCGAACGCGTGGAAAGCGGCGGACGTGGTTGCACGCGTGCGCATCGAGGCCACCGAGCCCGTTCGCGCCGAATGCCCGACCAACGACGTCCTGCACACGGCAGCCGTCATCGAGGTCTTCAAGGAGGCCGCAAACGGGTTGGCGGGGGAGACGCTGACCTTCCAGCAGGAGATCTGGTCCGGCGAGCGCGTGCCGTACTGGATCGGCCAGGAGATGATCGTGTTCCTGGCGGGCAAACAGGGGCGATTCTCCCGCGAGGCCGGCCCTTTCTTCGTGTTCCTGATCGACGGCGACGAGATCACGAGTCCCGACTCAGCGGCAGAGGTGAAGGGGATGACGCCCGCTGGTTTCATGGCGAAGCTGCGGGCGATGGCGAAGGAGCCAACGGCTCGGTAACGGCCGGTGGCGCCTCGCCGCGACGGACGGTCCGGAGCGGCTGGGCGGCGACAGGCGGGCGTCGAGGCGGGAAGTTGCAATTATGCATGTGAAGTGCATAATTGTACCCATGCCGCGCGCCCCCTACGTCACCAGGGCCCTCGAACCAGTCCTCCGCCGAGCGATCCGCGAGTTCCCGGCCGTCGTCCTGACCGGGCCCAGACAGTCAGGCAAGACGACGCTGCTGAGGCACCTGTTCGCCCGGTCCCACGCCTACGTCTCGCTCGACCCGCCAGACGTCCGCGCCGCCGCCGCGGCCGATCCCCGCGGGTTCCTCGACCTCAATCCTCCGCCCGTCATCCTGGATGAGGTGCAGCAGGCCCCGGAGCTGCTCTCGTTCATCAAGGAGCGGATCGATCGACGCCGCGAGCGGCGTGGGGCCTACGTCCTCACGGGTTCGCAGAACCTGTCGATGGCCCATCAGGTGTCGGAGTCGCTGGCCGGCCGTGCGGGGATCTTTCGCCTGCCGCCGCTTTCGTCACGTGAAATCGCGGGGAGGCGAGGCCCGAGCCCCGTGTTGGCGACCCGCCCGGGGCGGGCCAGGCCAGCGATGCTGCAGGGCCTCGCGCTCTGGCAGACTCTCGTCCGCGGGTTCTATCCGGAAGTGGCCGCCGAGCACGGCCGGGATGCCCACCAGTGGCTGGCCAGCTACGTGCAGACCTACCTGGAGCGCGACGTGCGCTCCCTTCGACAGGTGGGCGACCTGTCCCAATTCCAGATGTTCCTTCGGGCGTTGGCGGCCCGCAGCGGTCAACTGTTGAACCTCGCCGACATCTCGCGGGACCTGGGTGTCGCGCTCAACACGGTCAAGGCCTGGCTGAGCGTCCTCGAAGCGACTTACCAGGTGGTCGTCGTGCGACCGTACTCTGCCAACGTGGGCAAGCGTCTCGTGAAGACGCCGAAGGTCTACTTCACCGACACCGGGGTCCTGTGCTACCTGATGGCCCTCCGTGACGCGGCCCACGCCGCCGCCGGCCCGGTCTCCGGCGCGATCATCGAGACCGCCGTCCTCGCCGAACTCGTGAAGGGCGAGCTTGGAGCGGGTCGCGAACCGCGCGTCTTCTTCTGGAGGACGTCGATCGGGTCCGAGGTCGACTTTCTCGTCGAGACCGGCGGGAGGCTGATTCCCATCGAGGTCAAGGCGTCGTCCACGCCGCGACCGGCCATGGCGGCCGGGATTCACGCGCTACGCCGCGACCTTGGGCATGTGGTTGGCCCAGGCTACGTGATCCACACGGGGGACATCGTCCTGCCGCTCGGCGAAGGCGTGACGGCCTTGCCGTTTGGATCGCTCTGACACGGACTGCGAGGCCGGCTCCGACGCGATCCCGCTGTTCGGCGCTCAGCCCATCTCCACGTCGGCCACCGGCACGTCCCAGTGGGCGTCCACGAGCTCGAAGCGGCGGCGCTCCTCGCGCTTGAACGTCTCCTGATCCGGGAACAGCCGGCGCGCGATTTCGTCCTCGCCAGACGGTCCCACAAGGGCCGCGGCGTCGCGGAAGGTCAGCTCCATCACGAACGTCCAATCGGCCCGCCCGTCGCCGTGGTAGACGGGCACGAGCGGCCGGATCGCGGTGATGCGCCCGCCGAGCTGCGCCTTGAGGACGGGGTAGTGGTTCTTGCGGAACAGGGCGAGGAACTCGTCCTGCGCGCCCCATTTCACCTTGTAGAAATACCAGACGCTCTTTCCGGTCATCGGCATCCTCCTTGCGCGGTCGGTACCTGTGCATTGTCACACGGGCCGCGGCCCCCCGGGAGGGGCCGATGCTGCGCGCGACCCTAGAGTGTTGTCGTGCCGTCATATTTCCGGTATATTTGACGCTATGACGACACATCCGACATACCCCCGCCTGCTGACCCCGCCGAGGCAGACCTTCTTCCTGTTCGGCATGCGGGGTGTCGGCAAGAGCACCTGGGCCCGGCAGGCGTTTCCCGACGCGCCCCGCTTCGACCTGCTCGACGAGGGGCGCTTCCAGAGCTACCTGCGCGACCCGCGGCTGTTCGGCCGGGAGCTGCTCCGAATGACTCCTGGCCAGTGGATCGTGGTCGACGAGGTGCAGCGCCTGCCCGTCCTGCTGAACGAAGTCCACCGCTTCATCGAAGAGCGAAAGCTCCGCTTCGTGCTCCTCGGCTCCAGCGCCAGGAAGCTCAAGCAGGCCGGGACCAACCTGCTGGCAGGCCGTGCGTTGCGACGGGTGATGCTGCCGCTGCTGCCGGCGGAACTCGGAGCCGACTTCGATCTCGCGAGCGTGCTGAGGTTCGGCAGCGTGCCGGTGATCTGGGATTCCACTGCCAGGCAGGAGAGTCTCGAAGCGTACGTGCAGATGTACCTGAAAGAGGAGATCCAGGCCGAGGCCCTCGTACGAAACCTCCCCGGTTTCGCGCGCTTCCTCCCCGTGGCGGCGCTCTTCCACGGGCAGGTGCTCAACGTCGCGGGCCTGGCGCGTGACGGCGGCATCGCGCGGACGACGGTGAGCGGGTACCTGGAGATCCTGGCCGACACGCATCTCGCCTGGCTGCTGCCGGCCTTCGACGGTCGCCTGCGGGTCAAGGAGCGAAAGCACCCCAAGCTCTACTGGGTCGATCCGGGAGTGGTGCGGGCAGCCAGAAGCGAGTTGCACCCCCCGTCCGCCGCGGAACGCGGCGCCCTCCTCGAAGGCTGGGTGGGGACGCTGCTGAGGGCTTACGGCGAGGCCGGCAGCGAACTCGGGCTGCGCCACGACGCGCTGTATTACTGGGCGCCGGCAGAGGGAGGCACGGAGGTCGACTTCCTGATCCAGCGCGGCCGGACGTTCGTCGCCGTCGAAGTGAAGGCCAAGGAGACGCCCGCCACTCGCGATTTCGCCGGCTTGCGGGCCATCGCCGATCTCGAGGGCGTCAAGCGCCGAATCATGGTCTTCCTTGGCGGCCGTCCTTTCCGCACCGAGGACGGCATCGACGCCCTGCCCGTGGCCGAGTTCCTGCGTGAACTGCAGGAGCGACGGATCTAGGTCAGAATCCGCGGCGTGCGCTGCCGGTCCGTGGTCCGCCGACAGGTCGCCGCGCGCGTTTTCGGGTATGCTCGGGGCATCTCCCTCCAGTCCGAAAGGTGCGACCACCATGAGGATTCGCCGCCTTGCCGTCCGCTCGACCTGGATCGTCGGATTCGTGCTGCTGGGGTGGGCCGCGATCGGCGCGGCACCCCCGAGCCCATCGCTCTTTGCGGGTCTCCAGTGGCGCAACATCGGCCCGTTCCGCGCAGTCCGCGTCTCGGCCGTCACCGGCGTCGTCGGCCAGCCCGGCGTCTTCTACATGGGGCTCCCGCTTGGCGGCGTCTGGAAGACCACGAGTGCGGGCACGACCTGGTACCCGATCTTCGACGCGGTGAAGGAAGTCTCGTGCGTAGGGGCGATCCAGGTCGCGCCCTCCGACCCCAACGTCATCTACGTCGGCACCTTCGGCCTCTACCGGTCCGACGACGGCGGCACGACGTGGCGGCAGGTGTCGGCCTCGGACCGCCGCATCGCCGGCAGCGGCTATCGTTGCGGCGTCTACATCGATCCGCAGAACCCCAACATCGTCTATATCATGAACACGACGAGCTACCGGTCGCTCGACGGCGGCAACACGTTCGCGGCCTTCAAGGGGGCGCCGGGCGGCGACGACCCGCAGCAGATGTGGATCGACCCGACCAACGGGCAGCGGATGTTCCTCGGCGTGGACCAGGGGGCGACGATCTCGCTCGACGGCGGGAAGACGTGGAGTTCCTGGTACAACCAGGCGACGGCGCAGGTCTACCACATCTCGACCGACAGCTCGTATCCCTACTGGGTCTACGCGAGCCAGCAGGACAGTGGCACGAGCGCCACGCGAGTCCGCGGCAATCTCGGCGCGATCACACCGCTCGACTGGTACCCGACGCCCGGCTACGAGTTCGGATCACCGATCCCCGACCCGCTGAACCCGGACATCATCTACGAGGGCGGCCCCGCGAGCGGCATCATCAAGGTGACGATGCCGAGCGGGCAGTGGATCAACGTGAGCCCGAACGTGGACGCGGGCCTTTCGCTCAGGAAGGTCGGCAACCAGCCGATGATCTTCCTGCCGCAGAACCCGCGCGAGCTGATCGTCGGCTTCCAGCTCGTGATGGCGACGACCGACGGCGGGATGCACTGGAAGAAGATCAGCCCCGACCTCACGCTGCCGAAGGGCCAGACGCCGCCGGCTCCAGGCGCGGCGCCGGCTACCGGCGCAGGCGGGCGCGGCGGCGCTCCGGCAGGCGGCTCGATTGAGTCGATGTCGGCCTCGACGGTAACCGCCGGCCTCATCTGGGTCGGCACCAATAACGGCCTCATTAAGCTGACGCGCAATCACGGTGTCGGCTGGGACGATGTGACGATACCGGACCTGCCGGGCGCGGCGCGGGCCGACATCTCGGCCATCGAAGCGTCGCACCACGACGCGGCCACCGCCTACGTGGCGGTCGACTGCCACACCATCGGCGACTACAAGCCTATCTCTACCGCACGCGCGATTACGGAAAGACGTGGACGCCGATCGTCGCCGGGCTCGCCGTCGACCAGCCGAGCGGCAGCTTCGCGCGCGTCATCCGCGCCGACACGAAGAGGAAGGGGCTGCTGTTTGCCGGCACCGAAAGCTCGGTCTACGTCTCGTTCGATGACGGCGACGCGTGGCAGCCGCTGATGATGAACCTGCCGAACACGTCGTACCGCGACATGACGATCCACGGCAACGATCTCGTGGCCGGGACCTACGGGCGTGGGATCTGGGTGCTCGACGACATCTCGCCGCTGAGACAGATCGTGCCGGAGACGGCCGCGGCGCCGGCGCACCTGTTCAAGCCGGGTGACGCGATCCGCGTCAGGCGGAACGTGAACGGCGACACGCCCGCGTCGCCCGAGGGGCCGCTCGCGCTGCCGGGGACCTACACGGTGAAGCTGACGGTGGACGGCAAGAGCTACACCCAGCCGCTCGTGGTGACCAACGATCCGCGGTCGCCGGCCCCGGGGGCCGACCTGCGCGCGCAGCACGATCTGCAGATGAAGCTCCACGCCGGGATCAAGGTCGCGTGGGACGGCTACCAGCAAGTGGCCGCCATGCGCGCGGCGGTGGCGGCGTTGTCCCGGTCGGAGCCGGAGGCTGAGGTGACCGCCGCGGCGTCGGCATTCGACGCCAAGCTGGCCGCGATCGGCGGCACGGCCGGCGGCGGGCGCGGCCGGGGAGGCCCGGGCGGTGCGGGCGGCGGCGGGACGAGAGGTGCCACGCCGCCTCTTCCGAACTTCGTCGGGCTCAACGGGTCCCTGATTCGCCAGCTCGACACGCTCGACTTCGGCGACATGGCGCCCAACGAGCCGATGACCAAGGTGTGGTCCGCCGGCTGCGCAGACCTGAAGTCCACGGCGGCACGCTGGGCGGAGCTCAACGGAAAGGACCTGGCTGCCTTCAACGCGATCCTCGTGAAGAACAGCCTGGGCCGGATTGCGGCAGCCTCGCCGGCGCTGGCAGTTCCGGCATGTGTGGCCGCGGCCTCGGCCCCGGTGAAGCGGTGACGTCTCTCAGGCACTCGCCGTCAGGAGGGTCCTGGGCGTAGAGTGGCGCGGAGAAAATGCTTCGAAGGAGAAACCATGCGACGTCTTGCGCTCGTATTCTCACTCCTGGTCGTGTCCACCTTGCTGGCGCAGGCGCCGGCGGCTTATCGCATCACGCATACGTACCCGGTCGGCGGCGCCGGCAGCTGGGATTACGTGGTGCCCGCCCCGCC
>PMKG01000336.1:3162-4079 GCA_003157675.1 Acidobacteriota bacterium | reverse complement strand
GTGATGTGGTCGCAGCGCAACAACAACAACTACATCGAGACGGGCCTTCTGACCTCGCTCTCCTATTACGCCGCCAACAACAAGCTGTTCCTGAAGAACTTCTACCTGAAGGCCAAGCGGTCGGTGCTCAAGGCGAAGACCGAGGGCCCGGCGGCCTACGTGTTCCCCGCCGACGACCCGCACCCCGGCCTCCAGGCCGAGCTGCTGCGCGTGCTGCAGACGCAGCGGTGCGAGATTTCCCGCGCGACCTCGCCGTTCACCGTTACCCTGCCGACAAAGAAGAAGGCCGCGCGCCCCGGCGACGAGCCCGCCGGCGACCAGGCGAAGCCGGACACCCAGAAGCCGGACGACAAGGCGACCGAGACCAAGCAGTTCCCGGCCGGTTCCTACATCGTCCGGATGGATCAGCCGTACAGCCGCATCGCCGACGCGCTGCTCGACTACCAGTACTGGAGCCCGAACGATCCGCAGAAGAGCCCGTACGACGACACCGGCTGGACGTTCGGCGAGCTGTTCAACGTCAAGGTCGTCCGCGTGGCCGACGCGAAGGTGCTCGACGCGGCGATGGCGCCGGTGGCGGGCGAGGTGAAGGCGGCGTCGGCGGTCGAGGGCAGCGGGACGACGTATCTCGTCAACGCCAACACCGACCCCGCGCTGTTCGCCCTGCGTTATCGCCTGAAGGACGCCGCATTCGAGGCGGCCGAGGAGCCGTTCGAGGCAGCCGGCGGCAAGTTCGCCCGCGGTAGCTTCCTCATCAAGGGCGGCACGGCGGCCGACGTGCAGAAGGCGGCCGAGGAGCTGGGGCTCCGTGTCTACGCCGTGGCCTCGGCGCCGACGGTGAAGACGCACGCGGTCAAGGTCCCGCGAATCGGCTACGTGCACTCGTGGCTGGGCACGCAGGACGAGGGCTGGTGGCG
>PMKG01000336.1:0-3136 GCA_003157675.1 Acidobacteriota bacterium | reverse complement strand
CTCACGCCGAACATCGGCAAGATCGACTCGACCGACGACATGCGGCCTGGCCTGGGCTTTACGGGCCTCGCCAACCTGGACGCGTTCGTCCGAAACGGCGGTCTGCTCATCACGACCGATGACACGGCGGATCTCGCCGTCACCTACGGGCTGACCCAGGGCATTTCGATCCAGCGGAGCCAGCACCTGAACGTGCCGGGCAGCGTCGTGCGCTCGAAGTTCGTCGATCTCGCGAGCCCGGTGGCATATGGCTACGATGAGAACCTGTCGATCTACCTGTCGGGTGGGCTGATCTTCTCGGTCAGTAACACGCTCGGCGGACGCGGCCCGCGATTCGGCGGCGAGGGCGATCGCCCCACGGGCCGCGGCACCGTCGACGATCCCGACGTGCCACAGGGACGGCCATTCGAGGCAGCGCCGGCGGAGCCGAAGGTGGAACCCTGGCAGGCGACGCCGATCACCGCCGAGCAGTTGCGGAACGGGATCAGCGTCATTCCGGTGAAGCAGCGGCCGAGGGTGATCCTGCGGTTCGGCGACGCGAAGGACCTGCTCGTCTCCGGCCTGCTCGAGGGCGGGGCCGAGATCGCGCAGCGGCCGGCGGTCATCGATGTCCCGCACGACTTGGGGCACGTGCTCGTCTTCTCGCCGAACCCCGTCTGGCGTGGCGAGACGATGGGCAGCTACGCGATGGTCTTCAACGCGATCCTGCACTTCGACCATCTCGACGCCGGACGGAAGTTCGACGAGAAGTAAGAAGTAGAGGAAGCCTGTGCGCACGTCCGTGTTCCGCGCCCTGACGACGGCCGCCCTGCTCGTGGTGTCGTGCCTGTCGAACGGGGCGCCACGGCCATCCCCGGACCTGGCTGCCCAGGCCCGGGGGCCGGCCGTCAGCTCGTTCTCCATCGCCGTCCTCCGCCGCGACGGCATCGTCATTCCGATCGTGAGCTACGGCGTCGGCGGCTGGGTCAACCACTGGCCCGCGCCCGGCCGCAAGGTGGACATCCCGATCTCGGTCTCCGACGTGCCCACGAGCTGGTGGGCGGACAAGCGTCCGATCGCCGAGTGGACCGCCTGGCCCATGGGCGGCGGGTTCCGCGTCGTCCACGTCAGGAACGCGACCAACCTGGCGGTTGAGTGCCAGTCGCAGGTGGGGCTCGAGACCGACTACCGGTCGACGCTGCCGCCAGAGCGGAGTGCCATCCAGCCGTTCCCGAAGGACGGCCTGGCGACGTCCGGCGACATCCGGATCGACCCGGTGCCGGTGCTCGACGCCAACTCGCCCGAGTGGGCAGCCGTCTCGGCCGCGATCGCCGCGAAGGTCACGGCTGCTGAACCCGGTCTCATCAAGGATCTGCAGCTCAAGACGCCGATCCCCGAGAAGCTGCGGGTCAGTACGCCGTTCACGCTCGAGGTGATGTTCGGTTCGCCGGATGTGAAGCCCGGCGGCACCGTAGTCTACTTCGAAGGGGTCAAGCGTTACCCGCCGCAGCTTACGCTGCCATCCGGCCTGATGACCTACGCGGTGGGCTTCGCGCGTTACGGCCCCAAGGGCCCTCCGGACGTGGAGTTGAGCGCCACGCTGGCTGACACGCGGCGCGAAGGACTGGTGTACTCCCTCGTCCTCGGTTCGTTCCACATGGGGCGCCGGCTCTTCTGGGTCGTTCAGCGTTCCGCCTGGGGCTACGAACAATTCCACCTCGTCGAGATCCGGGGGGACGAGATCCTGACGATTTTCAAGACGCCGGGCGGCGTCTGCCAGTAGGTGCGCGGGCGTGTCCCGGGGCGGCGAGGGGTCCGGAACCAGTCCGCCGGTGCCGTCCGTTTGCGGGACGGCAGAGTTCGGACTCGCACAGCGGCGCCGTCCGAAAGCCGGCCTGCGAATAACGGTAACGCGCTGTTGCAGCAGCCACTTACGTCATATGACCACATTGGCACTCTTTTCGCAATCGGTCGTCTGGAGGCCGGTGCCCGGGACAATGTCGGGCCGGCAGTGACCTTTTTTGCCATTCCGCACGTCTAAGGCTTTCGAAGATGGATATTCAACGACCCTCCAGCGTCGCCAGGAACAAGAAGATCCGGCGGTTCATCATCGCCGGCGTGGTGGTTGTCGTCGTCGGCGTGGTGACGCTGGCCCTGTCGCGTCTCAAGCCGGCCGCACCGACCGTGGATCGCGGCGCGGCGTACATCGACGCCGTGAAGCGGGGGCCGATGGTGCGTCAGGTCCGTGGCCTCGGCACGCTCGTGCCCGAGGACATCCGGTGGATTCCCGCGGCCACCGACGGCCGCGTCGAGCGGATCATTGTCTATCCGGGCACCCCGGTGACGCCGTACACGATCATCCTCGAGCTGGTGAACCCGACGCTGACGCAGGAACTGCTCGAGGCGCAGCAGCAACTCAAGGCGGCCGAGGCGCAGTACTCCAACCTGAAGGTCACCGTCGCCAACGAAGTGCTCGCGCAGGAGGCGTCGGCGAGCGCGGTGACGGCCGATTACCGCCAGGCGAAGCTCCAGGCCGAGGCCGACGCGGAGCTGGCGAAGGAAGGCCTGGTCTCGTCGCTGACGACCAAGCTGTCGCAGGTGAAATCGCTGAACCTCGGTGATCGCGATCAAATCGAACAGAAACGGCTCTCGGCGATGCGCAACTCGTCGCAGTCGCGGATGGCGGTGCAGCAGGCCGAAGTGGACCGGCTGCGCGCGCTCGTGGAGCTGCGCCAGAGCCAGGTGAACCAGCTGCACGTGCGGGCGGGCCTGGCGGGGATGCTGCAGCAGGTTCCGGTCGAAGTCGGGCAGCAGGTCAGCCCGGGGACCAACCTCGCGCGGGTCGCCGACCAGAATCGCCTGAAGGCGCAGCTGAAGATCGCGGAGACGCAGGCCAAGGACGTGATGATCGGCCAGCCGGCGGCCATCGACACCCGGAACGGCATCATCCAGGGCAAGGTGTCGCGCATCGACCCCGCGGTGCAGAGCGGCACGGTCACCGTNNTACGGCCAGGAGCAGAGCGTCATCAGCCTCTTCAAGCTCGACGACGACGGGGTGAACTGCACGCGGGTCAAGGTGACGATCGGCAAGACGTCGGTCAACACGGTCGAAGTGAAGGCCGGGTTGAAGCAGGGCGACCAGGTCATCCTGTCCGAC
>PMKG01000072.1 GCA_003157675.1 Acidobacteriota bacterium | reverse complement strand
CACGGCGAGCGCGAGCGTCGCGAGCATCGCCACCAGCATCGCGTCCGGCGGACTCTGCGCGATTCGCGCCTGCAACTCGCTGCGGACGTTCCAGCGGCGGTTCTTGTTCGTCTCCGGATAGGCGCGCTCCAGGGCCGCGCCGATCGTCGCCACCTCCGCCTGCGCCACGGCCTGCGACACCCCCGGCGCAAGACGGCCCTTGAGCGTCAGGTTCCGCGCGTCGCGCGCCTCGAGCGACGCCGCCTTCGGATCGGTGAGCAGCTGCGGCGACATCATCAGCGGCACGAAGAAATCGGTGCGCAGCAGCCCGTTCAGTCCGGTGAACTCCGCGGGCGCGACGCCAATCACCGTGAACGGGTGACCGTCGATCTCCACGCGGCGGCCGAGGACGGACGGGTCCGACGAGAACTGCTGCTCCCACAGGGCGTGCCCGAGCACGACCACCGCGTCCCGGCCGGGGACCAGGTCCTCTTCGGGTCCGAACGCGCGTCCGAGGGCGGGTTCGATGCCCATGACCCGGAACACATTACCGCTGGCGAGCATGCCCAGCTTGAAGGCGGGCATGGCACCGGGGTGGCTCGCGAATCCCGCCGTCACGTAGGTGAACGCCACAAGGCCGTCGAAGCTCCTGCTCCGGTTCCGGACGTCCACGTAGTCGCGGTACGACGACTCGAGCGCGCTCGCCCNNGTATTGGCGCCGATGCCGACGGCCAGCGAGAGGACGGCGACCAGCGTGAACGCCGGCGCCACGGCAAGCATGCGGCATCCGTAGCGGACGTCCTGCCACAGGTGTTCGAACCAGATGATCATGTCAACCAATACGGGGGCCGCGTCCGTCCGGTTGCAGCGCCGCCATCCGGCTGGGGCGGTCGGGTCTGAGCTGGCCTGTCCATGTCTCCTAGTGTGCTCCCCCCGTCCGGTACGTCTCAACTTCCGCGGCCGCATTCTCGTCTATGATCAGGACGCCCGGTCCGAGCGGGCCTTCCCGGGAGGCGACGATGACCGATCAGGAACGCCAGGCGCTGTTGACGCTTGCCATCATGGCCGCGAGGGCCGATGGCCGCGAGGACGCCTCCGAACACGCAGAACTTCAGCGCGTCGCGGAGACGATGTCGCTCGGCGGCGAGGTCAGTGCCATGACCATCTACCAGGATGTCGTCGGGAAGAGGGTCACCGTCGAACAGGCGGCATCGGCGCTGGTGTCGCCCGAAGCGAAAAAGCTGGCGCACGAGGTGTGCGTCGGCGTGTGCCATGCCGATGGCGTGACGAGCGACGCCGAGCGCACGTTTCTCGACACCCTCGACGCGAGTCTGGGCTTCACCCCGCAGCAGTCCGAGGCCGCAAAGGGCTTCACAGCCACGGCCGGGGCCCTTGCGGTGGCGCCGCTCGCGACGATTTCGGCGGCCGAGCCGCAGAGCCGGCCCGGTGCGATGACGCCAGAGGAGCAGGACCGCGTCATCCTGAGCTACGCGATCCTGAACGGCGCCCTCGAGTTGCTGCCCGACTCGCTGGCGACGATGGCCATCATTCCGCTGCAGATGAAACTGGTGTACCGAATCGGGAAGGCGTACGGCTACGAGCTGGATCGCGGCCATATCAAGGAGTTGCTGGCCACGGCCGGCGTCGGCATGACGTCGCAGTACGTCGAGCGGATCGGCGCGGGCCTGGTCGGCCACCTGTTCGGTCACGGCCTGTTCGGCGGCGTGTTCGGAGGGTTGGCCAGGCAGGCGGTGAGCTCCGGCATGTCGTTCGCCACGACCTACGCGCTCGGGCGCCTGGCGATGCGCTATTACTCGGGCGGCCGCGTCTTCACCTCCCAGGTGTTGAAGGACACCTACGAGGAACTTCTGAACGAGGCGAAAGGTCTTCAGGGCCAGTACCTGCCGGCCATTCGTGAGAAGGCGCGCACGATCAACCTCTCTGAAGTGCTTCAGGACGTGCGCGCATAGGCCGCGGACGGCAACCGCCGTGTGACAACCGGCCGGCGCGAGGACGAGTCCTGGAAAAGGAGTTGGCCATACTCCCATGAGCGACCTTCGAAACGGCATCAGGGACATCTGCCAGGCCCACGGCAACGACCCCTCACGGATGATGGACATCGTCCAGGCGGTTCAGCTCCGCTACGGACGGGTCGGAGACGAGGCCATCGACCTCATCGCCGCCACGGTGTCCACGCCCAGGGTGCGCGTGGCCAGCCTGGTCTCGTTCTATGCGTTCTACTCCAGCCGGCCGAGAGGGAAGGTGGTGATCCGCCTCTGCAACGACATCATCGACCGGATGCACGGCAGCGCGCGGTCGGCACGGGCGTTCTTCGATGACTTAGGGATCACCTTCGGCCAGACCACGCCGGATGGCCTGATCTCGCTCGAGTCGGTGCCGTGTATCGGGCTTTCCGACCAGGCCCCGGCGGCGCTGATTGGTGACGTGCCCGTCACGTATCTGACGAGCGACGCAGCCCACGACATCGTGGCGCAACTCCGGGCCCACATGGACCCGCAGAAGCTGGTCAAGAGCTTCGGTGACGGGAACAACGCCCATCCGCTGGTCCATTCGGTGGTCCGGAACAACATCCGGCTTCCCGGCCCGATCATCTTCAGCCGGGGTGTCCGCGGTGAAGCCATCAGGAAGGCTCTTGGCATGTCGCCGGCGGAAGTGATCCGGACGGTCAAGACGGCCCGGCTTCGCGGGCGAGGCGGGGCGGGCTTCNNTTCAAGGACCGCGTGCTGCTGACCGAGCGAGCGGACCGCCTGTTCGCCGGAATGACCATCGCGGGATACGCCATCGGCGCCGCCGAAGGCATTCTGTACCTGCGCGGGGAGTACGCCTACCTGCGGGCGTTTCTCGAGGATGTGCTGACCACCCGCTATAGGGACCACCTCCTGGGCGCGGCCATCCTCGGCAAGACGGGCTTCGATTTCGACATCCGCATTCAGATGGGTGCCGGCGCCTACGTGTGCGGCGAGGAGACGGCCCTCATCAGCTCCTGCGAGGGGCTGCGGGGCGACCCCAAGACGCGCCCGCCGTTTCCGGCCCAGAAGGGGTATCTCGGCTTGCCGACCGTCGTCAACAACGTCGAGACGCTATGCTGCGTGCCGAAGATCCTGGAAGAGGGGCCGGCGACCTTCGGCGGGCATGGCTCTCCGGGGAGCAGTGGAACCAAGCTGCTGAGCATCTCTGGCGACTGCTCGAGGCCAGGGATCTACGAGGTGGAGTTCGGCATCCCCCTCACCGAGGTGCTGACGCTCGCCGGCGCCGACGACGCCATCGCCGTGCAGGTCGGTGGACCGAGCGGACAGCTCATCGGGCCCAAGGACTACGCCCGGAAGATCTGCTTCGACGATCTGGCCACCGGCGGCTCGATCATGACCTTCGGACCAGGGCGGGACGTGCTCAAGACCGCGGCGTGCTTCATGGACTTCTTCGTTGACGAGAGCTGTGGGTACTGTACCCCCTGCCGCGTTGGCAACGTGCTGCTGAAGGATCGGCTGGAGAGGATCAGGGCCGGCCGCGGCGAGCCGGGCGACCTCGACTATCTGCAGCGGCTCGGCACGACGGTCAAGACGGCCAGCCGGTGCGGCCTGGGGCAGACGTCGGCCAACCCGATTCTCACCTCGCTGGCCAACTTCAGGCCGCGGTATGAGGAGATGGTGAAGGCCCACCAGGACGGGTTCAACCCGTCGTTCGACGTCAGGGCGGCGGTCTCAGAAGCCGAGGGGATCGCCGGGCACTCGTCCGTCATCTACCCGCAGCCCATCGAGGAACGCTGATATGAGCGACACGGTAGCGTTGACCATCGACAACGTGCAGCTCCAGGGCCGACCGGGGCAGACCATCCTCGAGGCCGCGGACGAGGCAGGCATCTACATCCCGCGGCTGTGCCATCTGAAGGGCCTGCAGCCGTTCGGGAGCTGTCGGGTCTGCACCGTCCTCGTGAACGGCCGGCCGCAGGCGGCCTGCACCCAGCCCATCTCGCCGGGCATGGTGATCGAGAGCTCGACCGAGCAGGTCAGAGAGATCCGCAAGGACCTCATCGACATGCTGTTCGTCGAAGGCAACCACTTCTGCATGTTCTGCGAGAGAAGCGGCAACTGCGAGCTCCAGGCGATGGCCTACCGGTTCGGGATCAGCGCTCCCCGGTACCCGTTCCTGTTCCCGAGTCGCGCGGTCGACGCGTCCCACCCGGACATCATGATCGACCACAACCGGTGCATCCGGTGCGCCCGCTGCGTCCGTGCCTCTCGAGACCTGGATGGCAAGGAAGTCTTCGGATTCGTCAATCGTGGACCGCACAAGGAGCTGGCCGTCAACGCGGCGGCCCGCCTGGTGGACACCACCGTCGATGTCACCGACCAGGCGATGAACGTCTGCCCGGTCGGTGCCCTCCTGAAGAAGCGCACGGCCTACGTGGTCCCCATCGGGCGGAGGAAATACGATCACACGCCGATCGGCTCGGAGATCGAGGGCGCCAGGAGCCAGTAGGGGCATCATCCATGGCCAAACCGAAGATCGCAACGACGTCTCTGGCAGGGTGCTTCGGTTGTCACATGTCCGTGCTGGACATCGACGAGCGCATCCTGGAGTTGATTGAGCTGGTCGAATTCGACAAGTCCCCGATCGACGACATCAAGCGGCTCTCGGGGCGATGCCTCCTGGGCCTGGTCGAGGGCGGCTGCTGCAACGAAGAGAACGTGCACGTGCTAAAGGAGTTCCGCACGCACTGCAACGTCCTGATCGCCCTTGGTGACTGCGCGACCATGGGCGGCATCCCGGCGCTGCGCAACGTGATCCCGCTCAGGGAGTGCCTGGACGAGGCGTATCGTCTCGGGCCGACGGTCTACAACCCCACGGGCGCGATTCCCAACGACCCGGATCTCCCGTTGCTGCTGAACAAGGTCTACCCGGTCCAGGAGGTGGTCAAGATCGACTGCTACCTGCCCGGCTGCCCTCCCTCGGCCGACGCCATCTGGGCGGCGCTCACGGCCTTGTTGAACGGTCGGCCGATCGAACTGCCCTACGAGCTGATCAAGTACGATTGACCGCCAGAACCGGAGGATCGTCGTGGACCTCGCGCTTCCCGCCAGCACGAAGAAGATCGTGATCGACCCGGTGACCCGCGTCGAAGGACACGGGAAGGTCACAATCCTGCTCGACGAGGCGAACCAGGTGGTCCAGACCCGCCTGCACATCGTGGAGTTTCGGGGTTTCGAGCGGTTCATTCAGGGACGGCCCTTCTGGGAGGTGCCGGTCCTGGTGCAACGGCTGTGCGGCATCTGCCCGGTGAGCCACCACCTCGCGGCCGCGAAGGCGATGGACCGCATCGTCGGCGGCGAGCACCTCACCCCGACGGCATCGAAAATGCGGCGGCTCATGCACTACGGGCAGATCTTCCAGTCGCACGCCCTGCATTTCTTCCACCTCTGCTCGCCGGATCTGCTGTTCGGCTTCGACGCCGACGTGAAGATCCGCAACGTCATCGGCGTCGCCGCCAGGTACCCCGAGCTGGCCGTGCAGGGCGTGATGATGCGCAAGTTCGGGCAGGAGATCATCAAGGCCACTGCGGGGAAGAAGATCCACGGCACCGGCGCGATCCCTGGCGGGGTCAACAAGAACCTGTCCATCCAGGAACGCGACGGCTTTCTCCAGGACCTCGACCAGATGGTCACCTGGGCCCGGGGTGCGGTGGGGATAGCCAGGGACTACACGGTGTCGAACCTGCAAACGCTGGCGCCATTTGGCTCGTTCGAGTCCAGCCACATGTCGATCGTCCGGAACGACGGCGCCATGGAGCTGTACGACGGGAACCTGCGAGCCATCGACGCCGTCGGCGACAAGATCTTCGACCAGGTTCCCTGCCAGGAGTACAGCGACTACCTCGCCGAAGAGGTTCGCCCGTGGTCGTACATGAAGTTCCCGTTCATCAGGTCCCTCGGGCCGGAGCGCGGCTGGTACCGCGTGGGACCGCTGGCCCGGATCAACACGGCGGACTTCATCGACACGCCCGAGGCCGAGGCCGCGCGCCGGGAGTTCATGGCCCTGACGGGCGGCAAGCCCAACAACCTCACGATGGCCTACCACTGGGCTCGGATGATCGAGAGCCTGCACGCGATCGAGAAGATCCGGGACCTGTTGCACGACCACGACCTGCAGGGAACCGACCTGGTGGTCAAGGGTGAAAGACGCGAGGAGGGGATCGGCATCGTCGAGGCCCCCCGCGGGACCCTGATCCACCACTACAAGGTCGACGATCAGGACCAGGTGGTGATGGCGAACCTGATCGTCTCGACCACGCACAACAACGAGCCGATGAACCGGGCCGTCCAGAAGGTGGCCAGGGACTACCTCTCGGGCGTGGAGATCACCGAGGGGCTGCTCAATCGCGTGGAAGTCGCGATCCGGGCCTATGACCCGTGCCTGTCGTGCGCGACGCATGCGCTTGGCCAGATGCCCCTCACCGTGGAGTTGCTGGACCATGCGGGCCAGGTCCTGGACACCAAGAGCACGTGATGAACGAGAGGCGCGAGACCGTGCTGTTGCTCGGCTATGGCAACCCGGGCCGTCTGGATGACGGGCTGGGCGCGGCCCTGGCTGCGCAAGTCGAGCTTCTGGCGCTGCCCGGCGTCACCGTGCAGGCGGACTACCAGCTCTGCCTGGAGGACGCCGAAGCGGCGGCCCGTCACGACGTGGTGATCTTCGCGGACGCGGCTACCTCGGGAGCCGAGCCGTTCTCGTTTCAACGGGTCGATGCCGCTTCCAGCCTGGGCTTCAGTACGCACGCTCTGCAGCCGGAAGCGGTACTGGGGTTGGCGCAGCAGCTGTTTGGTGCGCGGACGGTCGGGTACGCCCTGGGCATTCGAGGGTATGCCTTCAACGAGTACGAGGAGTCCCTGACCGAACAGGGGCGGGCGAACCTTGCGGCCGCAGTCGCGTTTGTCAGGCGAGTCTGCGAGCACGGCAGCTTCCGCGAGTTGGCCGCCAGCGGATGTGCTCCCGGTGTGGGAGATCCCTCGGACCAGTCGCCGCATCTGAGACCTAGGTGAGGTTGAGCCATGACGAACGGAAAGCGCTTGGTCCTCTACATCGATGACGACGAAGACGCGCTGTTCGCGATCAGGACGATCCTGGAGGCGAATGGCTACGCCATGGCGGGGGCCTCCAGCGCCGAGGAGGGGCTGAGGGCCTACAAGGCGCTGAACCCCGACTTCGTCATCGTCGACCTGATGATGGAGGAGGTGGACTCCGGGGCGAGCTTCGCGAGGGAGCTGAAAGCTCTGAGCAACAAGGTCCCCGTTTACATGCTCAGCTCGGTCGGCGACGACCTCAGCACGAGCACGGATTCCGTGGCGCTCGGCCTGGATGGCGTGTTCCAGAAGCCGCTCAAGGCCGCGACGCTCCTGGGCGTCCTCGGAACCAGACTCCTGTCCGTGCCGGACGGTCCATCCGCACGAGGGTAGCTTCTGACGATCGTTCCCTCGGCCGTCTTCCGGACCGCCTTGGTCGTCACATAGAATCGATGCTCTCAACGAATGGGCACTCCGATAGATCCGGTACGGCAAGCCAGCGGAGGGCACGAACGTTCGCGCCCCCCGACCGGAATCACGATAGACCGTGTTGCCGTCGTGGTTCCTTACGCCTGATTCGCCAAGTAGTTCTGCAGCCCCATCTGGGCAATCAG
>PMKG01000188.1:7257-8554 GCA_003157675.1 Acidobacteriota bacterium | reverse complement strand
TCGATCTGCATGATCGCGTTCTTCATGACCAGGCCGATGAGCAGGATCAGGCCGACGTAGGAGTAGATGTTCAGCTCGTTGCCGGTCACCCACAGCGTCAGGAGGCCGCCGAGGGCCGCCGACGGGAGGCCCGAGAGAATCGTGATCGGGTGGATGTAGNNCTTTCGTAGAGCATGCCCAGGACGATGTACACCACGCCGATCGCGATGAAAAACAGCAGGTTGAGATTGGCCAGCGACGACTGAAACACCTTGGCCGACCCCTGGAGGCTCGTCGTCACCGTGGCCGGCAGCACCTGGCGCGAGACCTTGTTGATCTGGTCGAGCGCGGTGCCGAGCGACACGCCCGGCTTCAGCGCGAACGAGATGTTGACGGCCGGCAGCTGACCGTAGTGATTGACGCTCTGCGGTCCGACATCTTCCTTGATGTCGATCACCTCTTCGAGCGGGACCAGCGCGCCCTGCGGCGCCCTGAACGAGATCTTCTTCAGCGACTCGGGCCGTTCCTGGTACTTCGGATCCAGCTCCAGCAGCACGCGGTACTGGGTCCGATCGCCGTAGATCGTGCCGACCAGTTGCTGACCGAAACCGTTGGACAGTGTGTCGGTGATCTGCGTCGCGTCCAGCCCGATAGCGGCCGCCTTGTCGCGGTTGATGGTCATATTGACGCGCGGACTCTTGATCTCCATGTTGTCCGACACGTCCTGGATCGCGGGCAGGTCGGCCATGGCCGCCTCGAGCCGCGGCGCCCACTCGAAGAGCTGGTCGTAGTCCAGGCTTTGGACGGTAACGTTGTAGCTGCTGTTGCCCCGGAAGCCCCCGATCTGGAGTGACGCCGGCACGGTGACGAAGGCGCGGAATCCCGGGAAGCGCCCGAGCGGTCCCCGGAGCTGCTGCGCGATCTGCTGCGCGGTCTGGGGTCGTGTGGCGCGGGGAGTCAGCTGGATCGTGAACCCGCCGCCGAAGCCGCCGCTGCCCGCGTTGGCCATCTGCGCGACGACATACGGGTTCTGCCGAATGAGGTCGGCAATCCGCTGGACGTATCCGACCTGCTCGTAGAACGAGGTCCCCTGCGCCGTCTGAAGGTTGACGCTCAGCGTGTCGTTGTCCGTGTCGGGGATGAATCCCTTCGGGACGACTCCGAACACTTCCACGGTGGCGGCGAGGACAACCACGAATGCGCCGAGCACCGCGAGGCGGTGTCGGAGGATCAGCCTCAGGCTCCGTCCGTACGCCCCGCGCAGCCGATCGAACCCCCGGTCCATCAGGCCAGCAAACCCGCGTTTGACCAAGACCAC
>PMKG01000188.1:1229-7201 GCA_003157675.1 Acidobacteriota bacterium | reverse complement strand
GTCGACGACGAAGCCGACCGAGAGGATGACCGCCATCATCGACAGATTGTCGAGGCTGTAGTGCAGCATCTTCATGACGGCGAAGCTGCCCAGGATCGAGAACGGGAGCGCCAGCGCCGGGATGACCGTCGCCGAGGTGTTGTGCAGGAAGAGATAGATGACGGCGACCACCAGGATGAGCGTGACGAAGAGCGTCATCCGGATGTCGGCGAACGCCTCGCGAATATTCACCGAGCGATCCTGGCGGATCACGATGTGCACCGAGGGCGGTAACTGCGCCTGAAGATCCGGCAGCACGGCGCGGACGGCGTCGGCCACCTCGATGACGTTGGTGCCGGGCTGTTTCAGGATATCGAGGGTGATGGAGCGCCGCTGGGCGTCTTTCGTGATGTACCACGCCCGCTGCGTGACGACCTGGACGCTGTCGATCACGTTGGCCACCTGATTGAGCCGCACGGGCCGCCCGTCGCGGTAGGCGACGACAATCTGCGCGAATTCAGCGGCGTTATTGAGCTGGCCTTTGGCCGCGATGGTGTAGGTGGATAGCGCTCCGAACAGCTGCCCGGTGGGCTGCGTGACGTTCCAGTCCCCGAGCGCCGTGCTGACTTCGTTGAGGCCAAGCCTCTGCGCCTGCAGCCGTTCGGGATCGACCTGAACGCGCACGGCGTACTTGGCGGCGCCTTGCACGTTGACCTGGGCGACACCGCTCACCGTCGAAATGCGCGGGGCCAGGATGTCCTCCGCGTATTCGTCCACCTGCGTCATGTCGAGGGTATCGGAGATCAGGTTGATCGAGAGGATCGGCTGGTCGGCCGGATTCTGCTTGCGGAACGAGGGCGGTGCCGTCAAGGTGGCCGGCAGCAGCGGCATCGCCGCGGAGATGGCGGTCTGCACGTCGGTGATCGCGCTGTCGATGTTGCGGTTCAGGTCGAACGTCAGCGTGACCGAACTGCTGCCGGTGCCGCTACGCGAGGTCATCTCGTCGATGCCCGCGATCGTCGTGAACTGCCGCTCGAGCGGGCTGGCGACCGATGCCGCCATAGTGGCGGGATCGCCGCCGGGCAGGCTGGCGTTCACGCTGATCGTGGGATAATCCACGGTCGGCAAATCGCTGATCGGCAACCCGAGGTACGCCACCACCCCGAACAAGGCGATCGCCGCCATCAGCAGGCTGGTCGCGATCGGACGTCTGATGAATGTCTCGGAGATGTTCACAGCGACCTACTGCCCGCCCTGTCGGCCCTGTCCGCTCCGAGCGCCGCCGGTCTGGCCCTGACCGCCACCCTGGCCGCGCCCCCCCCGGCCGCGACCGCCTCGACTTCCGGCGCCGCCGGTGGCTCGGCCGGCGCTGTCGGTGGCCTGGATGCGCGTCCCTTGCTCCAGGCGAAGCTGCCCCTCCGTAACGATCCGCTCGCCGGGGGTGAGTCCCTTGCCGATCACGACGGTTTCGCCGATCCGTTGGGCGACCGTGACGGGACGCACGTCCACGGTGGAGTCCTGCTTCACGACGAAGACGAACTGACCGTCCTGACCGGTCTGAACGGCCTGGCTCGGAACGACCGTCGCGTTCGACAACGTGGTCAGTCGCAGGGTGACGCGAGTGAACTGCCCGGGCCAGAGCCGGAGATCTGCGTTCGGAAACGTCGCCTTGAGCTTGATCGTGTCGGATGCCTGATCGACCGCGTTGTCCACGAACGTCAGGCGTCCTTCGATCGGCTGACCGCCCGCTTCAGGCGATGCCGCCATGACCAACAGCGGGTCCTTGCCGACGTGCTCCTTGACGGTCGGCAGGTGCACCGCGGGCACCGCGAACGTCACGTACACCGGCTGCAGCTGGGTGATCGTCACCAGCTCGGTGGAGTCGGCGCTGACGAGGTTGCCCGGCTTGACGGTGTTGCTGCCGGTCCGGCCATTGATTGCCGAGCGGATGTCCGCATAGCTGAGCTGGACCTTGGCGATGTCCACCACCGACTGCTGCATCACGAGCTGGGCCCTGGCGCTTTCATACGCCGCCTTGTCGGCCGTGATCGTCCCGAGCGTCGCGTCGGCTGCGGCCCGGGACTGCTCGCTGGCGTCTTTCGAGATCAGGCCCCGAGCGGCGAGTTTCGTCTGGCGGTCGGCCGTGATTTGCTGGTATTCCGCGTTGGCCTTGTCACGCGCGATTTGCGCTTCTGCCTGGTTGAGCAGGGCCTCGTCCCGGGCGAGAGAGGCCTCCGCCTGCTTCAGGGACGCTTCGAGCGGCCGCGGGTCGATGGTGAAGAGCCGGTCTCCCTTCTTCACCACGTCGCCTTCGCGGAAGTACGCCCGCTGCAGCTCGCCGGTCACCTGTGACTTGACCGAGATGGTGGAGTAGGCCTCGACGTTCCCGACCGCGACGATTTCGACCGGCACGTCTCGCTGAGAAACCCTGGCGGTCACCACCGGTTGCGCGGCCCCGCCGCCGCCCCGCCCCCCGCGTCCACCTCGACCGCTACCGCCACCGCTCGCGGCGCTTTGGGCCGGAGTTCCGCTGCAGCCGACCGCCAGCAGCACGACCGCCAGGCAGGCGAAATAGGGAAGGCCAAACCGACGAGCGGCGCTCACACACTCGGGAACGCAGGGAGGAGTCATGAACACAGACGAACTCCAAGTAATCTAATGAACAGTGGTGACGTGGTGAAGGGGCGCGAATTCGAGTGTGATCGACACCCTGTAACAGGGTTCTACGACCCTGCGGCGTCAGATGTTTACGCCCGGGGCGGCCGGGGGGGCGAAAGGAGAGATTTTAGGCTCATCAGTAACAAATGGCGAGCCAGGAGGCGCGTGCCACTGGAACCAGCGTGTAGCGCCGGCCTACGGCGTGATTTCCTCGAGCCCGAGCTTGGCCAGCAGCATCCCGGTCCGCTTCTCGAAATCGCCAACCGACGCGAACGGGGCCTTGTCGCGTTCGCGCTGGATCTTCTCGCTGGCGGCGCGGTCGGCGCCGGCGGCCAGCCAGTCGGCATCCCCCGCCGCGTTCAGATCGAATTCGAGCGGGAACTTCTCGCCGAGGGCCTTCAGTTCCAGCATCACCTTGGGCGCGCGAACGGGCACGACCGGCCCGACCGCGGTCCGGAGCGAGCGAGGGTCTTTCGCCGCGGCTTCGACGACGCCGTCTCGCAAGGTGTCCATTTCGGCGAAGAGCGGTTTGGAGCCGTTGATGTCGAGGCCGACCCCGTCGCGGTAGAGCGCGGCCCATTTCTCCCGAACCTCTGGCCGTGCCGTCACGCCCCGGGTGACGCTCACGAAACGCGAGATCGCGACGCCTCGCTCCGGCGAGCCGGGCGCGCCGACGGCGGAGACCAGGTCCACGATGTCGGGACGGAACCCGTTTCGCGCGGGAAGCAAAGCGATGGCCTCGAGAAGCTGCTGCTCGGCCGCCTGGAGCCCGGGCTGGTCGAGGCCGCCGCCCGGCTTCGCGCCGGCCCGGTCGGCGAGGGTCGCCGAAATCCAGAAGAGCGTGGACGCCACGACGCCTTCCGACGCCACCATCGCGTTTGCCGGCTTCAGCACGGCGCGGTCGCGCGCCGGGTCGAACTGGGACCGAAGGTACTCGCCCGGGTACACGTGCCCTTCGAATGCCGGCCAGGTTTCGCGCACGGCCTGGTAGCGCGCCCAGCTCTGGGAGAACGTCATCAGGTCGGCGATAGGCGCGTAGAACTCGGCCCGCCGGCTGTTCTTCAGGTCGAACGCTGGCGCGAGGCGGTGGTAGAAGGCGCGCGCCTCGGGGTCGCGCGCGTAGTGGCCGAGCAGCGTCTCGAAGTGGATCGCGTAGCCCTCGGACATGGCCGTCAGCGGGTCGGTGACGGCGAACGTCGTGTGCGGGACCGACGACCAGCCGCCCGACGGGTGGCGCCCGCGCGCGGCGATCATGTGCAGCACGTGGCCGCCCTCGTGGAGCAAAGTGTCGCTGAGGCTGCGGGGATCGGCTTCCAGGATGATGAATGGCACGTCGGAGTGGTCTTCGACCGCGCCGGCCCGCTCGAGCCGAAACCCGAACTCCGCGTTGTTCCCCCCGGGCCGCAGCAGGACCCCGAGCCGGCCCTGCGGCCAGCTTCGGGGCGTGCCGAGCGTCTTCCAGGCCCACGCGATGAGCGTCCGCGTGAACCGCGCGGGTTCGTTGTCCACCCATCGCTCGCAATCCTTCAGGCGCGGGTCGCTCGGGGCGAGCTCCCTCAGGAGCGGCGGACCGCTGCTCTTGTCGCCCGGCACCGGTTCGAGCCACGTCACAGGGGCCATCGGGGCGCCCGAGGCGGCGGTCGGCTGGCTGCGCGCCGTGGATGACGGCTGCGCAAAGGTGGGGGCCGCAAGAAGAAGGAAAGCCGAGAGCAGGCGGATTCGAGCACTCATGCCGGTAATAGACGTGAGGACGACGGGAGTGGTTCGGAGTAAAGCAGGGCTGAAGCCCTGCTCTATCTGATGACCCTTGGCACCGGTGTCAGGATCGTGCGTAGGGCGACCCTTTACCCCTCGACTCCGCTCGGGGTGCCCTGAGCTTGCCGAAGGGCGGGGTTACCGCCCACCGCCGTCGCCCGCTGGAATTCGCCGAGCGAGATCGGCACCACCACCTTCAGCATCAGCGTGAAGACGAGGAACCCGAGCGCGAAGACGCCGGCCGCCACCCGCAATTCGGTGAGCGTCGGATAGTACTGGTAGATCTCGCCGAGCGTGTCGGGCGTCAGCCCGGGGATGATGAGCCCCATCCCCTTCTCGATGTAGCAGCCGGCGTAGGTCGCCAGGCAGCCGATGTTGAGCGTGATCCAGTTGCGCCGCATCCGCGGCGTGATGAACAGCGCGAACGACACCACGTTCAGCGTGACCGCCGCCCACGCGTACGGCACGAGCGTCCGGTGCGCGCCGAGCCCCTGGTACCAATACCGCGTGTACAGCAGGTGCTCGGTGTTCGAGTAGTACTCCTTGAACGCCTCCGCCCCGTGGAGGAAGAGGTTCAGGAACATCGCGTAGGCCATCAGCTCGGCGATCTTGTGGATGGCCTCGTCCTGGATCTCGAACGAGGTGAACTTCCTGAGCAGCTGCAGGACCACCAGCAGGATGGCGGGCCCCGAGCAGAAGGCCGACGCGAGGAACTGTGGCGCCAGGATCGACGAGTTCCAGTACGGCCGCGCCGCCAGCCCGTTGTAGAGGAACGCCGTCACCGTGTGGATCCCGACGGCCATCGGGATCGACAGCAGCACCAGCGGCACGACAATCCGGGGGTTGTAGTGGTGGCCGTGGTACGCCCGGTAGACGATGTGCGTGACGACGGTGAAGTTGATGAGGAAGTAGACGTTGAGCACCAGCACATCCCAGGCCAGCAGCGACTGCGGGAAGTTCAGGTGCCCGACAAACGGCACGAGGTGCCAGTAGCGATCGGGCCGGCCGATGTCGACCGTCACGAACAGCAGGCACATCACGATCGCGCTCAGCGCCAGCAGCTCGCCGTAGACGACGATCTCGCGGATCGGCTTCCAGTTGTACACGTAGGCCGGGATCACCAGCACGACCGCGGCGGCCGCCACGCCCACCAGGAACGTGAAGTTGCCGATGTAGAAGCCCCAGCTCACCTGGTCGCGCATCGCGGTGACGATGAGGCCGGTCCGCACCTGGTTCGCATAGGCCAGGACGCCCGACGCGATCAGGATCAGGAGCCCGGCGATCCACGCCCAGTAGGGGCGGTTGCCGCGCAGTACCAGCCGAAGGCTCCCGGCCACGAATCGTGAGAACAGCTGGAGGGTGTTCACCGCGCACCTCTACGTCGCGTAGAAATAAAAGAACTTGGGCACCGTGTTGAGCTCTTCCTTCAGCACCAGCACGCGCTTGTTCTCGATGATGTAGCGGATCTCGCTCTCGGGGTCGAGGAGGTTACCGAACTTCCGCGCGCCGACCGGGCACACCTCGACGCACGCCGGGTAGCGGCCGTTCTTCGCCCTCGTCCGCTGGATGCAGAAGGTGCA
>PMKG01000188.1:0-1216 GCA_003157675.1 Acidobacteriota bacterium | reverse complement strand
GTAGTCGATGACGACGATGCCGTCGGGCTCGGTCCAGGTGGCGCCGACCGGGCAGACCTTCGTGCACGGGGGGTTGCGGCACTGCTGGCACGCCGTCGGCACGTAGAAGTGATTTTCTTCGGGCACCTCCGCCGGATGGTAGTAGGGATCGGCGTGCGTGAAGTCGACACCCCGCTCCTTGTCCATCTGGAGCACCCGGATCCACTGGATCTGCGGGTCGCGCGACTCGTTGTTCTCCTCGACGCACGCGTACACGCAGCGGCGGCAGCCGATGCAGCGCGAGATGTCGAGCGCATAGGCGAACAGCACGTTCGGCAGCGGTCCCTCGTCGGCCACCGTGACCGCGGTCTTGTAGCGAGCGGAGTACTCGCGCTCGAGATCGCGGACACGGCTCTTGAGCGTGTCCTTCGACATCTCGTGCAGCCGGCGGGGCCCGCACGCGGTCATGATCCAGCCGGCGGCCGCCGCGCCGGCCAGCGACGCGCCCGCCAGTTTGGCGGCCAGTCCGGCGGGCGCGGTTTGAATAGCGTTTGTTGACAGAACGGCCGAGAGCATGGCCGCCGTCGTCGTGATGCCGTGGCCGGCCAGGCGCGCCCGAAGTCTGTCCAGGGCGCGCGCCACCCTTTTTTGAGCCGCGTCGTCGCTGATCCCCAGCGCCGCGCCGACGGCTTGAAAGCCCTGGTTCTGGAAAAACCGCAGCAACATAGCCTGGCGGTCTTCTTCACTTAAATCAGCCAGGGCTTCGTCCAGCACCGGGCGGACGCGCTCCCATTCGGGTGACGTTGTGGAGGCGGACGTAAAATCTCGCATGGCCTGATTCTCCCGGATACGGCGTCGGTGCTCGCCCCGCAGGTGATTGGCAACGGGAAAACGACTGCTGCGATAAAGCCAGCCCACGATGGTGCTGTTCTCGTCCAATTTGTCCGCCAGCGCCGGCGCTTTGCGGGCCAGATCGGTGAAAACACGCTGGACGACATCCTCGGCGAGATCAGCGGACCCGACCTGTCGCAGCACGGCGGAATAAACAAGGTCGGTATAGCGGGCGACAATTTCCCCGAAAGCCGCTTCCGAACCCTGGCGGGCGTATTCGCGGAGCAGTTGTGCGTCGGCCTTGGCTTGCATCTCAGTAATAAACACCCGCCGGATCTAAAATCCGACAAAATCCGATAATGCGTCAGTGACGGAGGGGATGGGGAAGGTAGGGTCGCCTCGCCGA
>PMKG01000031.1 GCA_003157675.1 Acidobacteriota bacterium | reverse complement strand
CGAAAAACCGGGCGATAACTTGGGCGTCGAAGTGGATTTGGCAAACAATCGTCCACTGGGCCTGAAGGTAACCACCTACCTCGAGGATGCCAAAGACGCGGTGACGCTGGACGTGCGCATGGGTCAGTTGAACGACAAGACCACCTACGCTGCCGACATCACCCTGGAGGCCAAGGTCAAAAACCTCAAGGTCGCGGTGCAGAACAGCGGCTACCGAAAATCGAACTAGACGATCAGGTGAGCGGCAACAAGAGCCAGCGATGAACATGCTTGCGAAATCAACACGCACTCCCGCCTTCGCTACGGTTGTCCTTGCTGGCGCGATGATGCTCGCCGCGGGCTGCGGCTCGCTCCGTCCGCGCCAGCCCGTCCCGGCCGCGCTGGTCGAGCAGGCCCAAATCCCCGGGTTGGCGGGCGTGCGCATGTTCCTGNNATCCGCTCCGCCTGGACATCGCGCAAATTGACCACTCGCTCACCAACGCGAACCCGCGGGCGGCGCGCAGCGACCGGCCGTTGACCTTGCTGGCGCTCTCCGGCGGGGGCGGGGACGGCGCGTTCGGGGCCGGCGTGCTCTGCGGGTGGACGGCGGCGGGCGACCGGCCGGAGTTTGACATCGTCACGGGCATCAGCACCGGCGCGCTGATCGGCCCCTACGCCTTTCTCGGCGCGGCCTGTGACGCGGATTTGAGGCAGAATTACACCACCATTTCGGACAAGGACATCTTCAAGAAGCGCGGGCTGTTCGGGATTCTCAAAGCCCGCGACGCCGCAACGAGCAGCGCGCCGCTGGCGAAACTCATCGCGAAACAAATAGACGAGGCCNNCATGGGCGCCATCGCGGCCAGCGGGCGCCCGGACGCACTCGAACTGTTCCGCAAGGTGCTGCTGGCATCCGCCTCGATACCGGTGGCCTTTCCGCCGGTCTATTTTGACGTGGAAGCCGGCGGGAACCGCTTCGATGAAATGCATGCCGACGGCGGAGTGATGTCCCAAGTGTTCGGGGCGATGTTCCTGGGCCGCCTGAAGGAAATGACCGGGGCCAGCGAGGGCCGGTTGTATCTTGTCCGCAACGCGCAACTGCGCCCGCAGTGGAAGGCGGTGCAACCTAAACTCGCGTCCATTGCCGGCCGTTCAATCGGCACGATGATTGGCACGCAAGGCTTCGGCGATCTTTACCGGGCTTACCTGGTCGCGCAGGCGGACAAGTACCCCGAGTGGAAGCCGGGCACCGAGTTCAAGGCGAAGCGTGACGAGATGTTGAAGAAGTAAGGGCGCCTGTCCGCATGTTCGACGCGCGCTACTTCGCGTTTCTGGCCTTCGCGGCCCTGCTGGTCGTCAGTCCGGGGGCCACGCTGGCCGTCGTGACCGAGACGGCGATCGCGGAGGGCCGGCTGGCGGCCCTCTACACCGTGCTGGGCGTCGGCATCGGCAATTCCTCGCTGGCGCTGGGATCGGCGCTCGGCATGTCGGTCGTGTTCGCGCGCTGGCCGTCGACGCTGCAAGGGGTGAAGACGGCCGGCGCGATCTATCTGGCCTACCTCGGACTGCGCGGGCTGTGGTTCGCGTTCCGGCCTCGAGGCGCGTCGAGCGTCGCGTCGAGACCGGGCGCGGGCTCCGCGGGGCCGATCGTCCGAGGCGTGACCACCAACCTGCTCAATCCCCCCGTCATCCTGTTCTACATGACGCTGCTGCCGCAATTCATCGGGCCGCGCGACCCGTTCTTCACGCGGTTCCTGGTGCTGGCGGCGACCCACGTGTCGATGAGCCTCCTCTGGCTCACCTTCTATGCGGCGGCGCTCGGCATCCTCGCCGACCGGCTCGCGCGTCCCCTCGTGCGTCGCACGCTCGAGGGGATGACGGGAGCGGTGCTCGTCGGCCTAGGTGCCAGGCTGCTCGTCCGCTGAGGCGGAAACGTGTCATTCACCGCTCGCGTGATCGTGGGGCTCCTGGCGGGACTTGCGATGGGGATGGGCGTCGCGGCGGCCGGACCCGGCTGGTGGCAGCACCTGCCCGCGGTGGTCGAGCCGTTCGGGCTGATCTTCGTCAACGCCATCCGAATGACCGTCATCCCGCTGGTGGCGTCCGGGCTCATCGTCGGCGTCGCCTCGATGCGCAACGCCGGGGCGGTGAGCCGCCTGGGGGCCCGCGCGCTGCTGGTCTTCGTGGCGCTTGTCGCCGCCGCCACGCTGTTCGGCGCCGCGTTCGCCTACCCGCTGCTGCAGCGCCTGTCGCTCGACCCTTCAGTGGCGGCCAACCTCCGGGCCGGGGCCGCTGGGACCGGCCAGACCGTGGTCGAGTCGGCGCGACTCCTTCCGACCTGGTCGCAATGGCTGACCGACCTGGTGCCGGTCAACGCGCTGAAGGCCGCTGTTGACGGCGCGATCCTGCCCCTGGTCGTCTTCTCGCTAGCCTTTGGCCTCGCGCTCACGGCGGTCCAGGCCGAACGCCGCAAGATCGTCGTCGGCTTCTTCCACGGCGTCTCGGACGCCATGCTGGCGCTCGTGGGGTGGATCCTGCGGCTCACGCCGCTGGGCGTGTTCGCGCTGGCGGTGCCGCTCGGCGCGCGGATGGGCCTGACGGCCGCCGGCGCGCTC
>PMKG01000001.1 GCA_003157675.1 Acidobacteriota bacterium | reverse complement strand
GTCTGGCCGAGGCCCCAGTCGCGCAGCTTCGGCAGCTTGCCGGCCTTCATGCGGGCCCTGGACTGGCTGTTCATCTCGGCGACCTTGACGCCGGCAGGACACGCGGCCGTACAGCAGCCGCAACCGGAGCAATAGTCGACGGTCAGATCCGGCGAAAGGAGCCTGGGTGTGCCGGCGGCGCCAACCGCGAGAGTCCGACCAAGGCGAAACCGCGCCGCCTGCGGGCCCACGTACTTGGGACCGGGGAAGAGGTCGGTCACCCGGGCGACCGGGCAGACGGTGTTGCAGACGTTGCATTTGAGGCATTCGTCGGCCGAATAGCCGACCGGCTCAAGGGGCTCGAGGGCGGCGTCGCGGACGAGGTCGGCGATGGTCATGGTGCGGCGCTCCCAGCCGGTGCGCTCGGCTCCGCAGCCCGAGCCGAGGCGCGGCCGGCATGACGGCCACTCGTGAGGGCCACGCCGTCGCGACACCGTTCGTGCAGGCTTCGCTGGCCGGCCAGCATGCTGCCGACGACTCGCACGTTCTCGAACAGCGGCGCTCCCGAAAGGTCGACCGGCCGAAGGTCGGCATCCGTTCGAATTCCCGCCGACTCGAGCGGATGACCGTTGGGGTCGAACGCGTCGCGCGACAGCCACGCCTCGACCTGCGGCGCCTCGACCGGCAGCCCCAGGACCGTCTCGCGGAGGTGGCCGGCGTTGTCCGCCACGATGCCGCCCCCGGCGATGCCACCGGTGGCGATGATCAGCGCGCCCGTTCGCACCGTCGAGGTTCGGGCCGCTGCCTCCGTGGCGACGGCCGTGACGCGCCTACCGTCGCGTTCCACCGACGCGATACCCTCGCCGATCCGAACCCGACCGCCCATGCGCATCAGGGCCGCTCGCAGGGCGAAGTAGAGGCGCATCCCCGGCACGCTCGGCGGGACGAGCGGCAGTTCGAACGGCTCGAGTGGGAGACGTCGCCGGAGTTCCTCGAAGACGGCCGTGTGGTCGTTCAAGCCGAGAACAGCGGGAAGCGCCACGCGGCCGGCGGGGCTGGCGGCTCCGGCCCAGGTCCCCTCAACGGCCGATGCGATCCTGTCGATCGCGGCGGAACGCCACGCTTTGTCGTCGAAGCGGCGCGCGACTTCGACGGCGTTGAGGTTGTGGCGCGCCAAGAGGCCCGGGAGCTCCACCGTGACGGCGTCAACGTGCTCGGGCCGCGGAGATTCTCCCCAAACACCGGGGCGCGAAAGGCCGCCGGCAATCGCGTCGGGCCAGAGGTCCTTGAACCCGGCAATGCCGCAGACGACGAGCCGCTCGCCGGCAACCCACGGTCGCGCCGCGGCGGCCTGGGCGGTCGGCAGGATGGCTACCGGCCGCGTAGCTCCGATGGAGGTTGGGGCGGCCTGGAGTCGCGAGTCGAGCGAGCCGTCGTACGTCAGGCCCTCGGCCGCAAGGATCGCGCGGACCCAACCGAGGGCCGGATCCACGTCGCTCGCAAGGTTGGCGTACGGATGACCGAGGCGCGCTGCCAGGGTCGCAAGCCCCTCGCGCGGCGTGCCGGCGCCGTGGGGCGCAGCCACGTCGAAGCCGCCGCTGCCCCAGTGCGTGCCGGCGTGGCCCTTCGCCAGAACCTGGACCCGCGCGCCGGACTCGGCGGCGGCGAGGGCTGCCGCGAGCCCGGAGATCCCGGCGCCCACGACGACGACGTCGGCGCTAGGCATCGGGAACCTCCACGGCGCCGGGTGCGGTCGCGCCCCGGGCGGCGTCCACGAGCGACTCCACTCCGAGCGATCCGTAGTACATGCCCAGGACCATCCATAGCTCCTGGAGCTGGCGGCCAGCCGCGATCGGCCGCGTGCCGTTGAACCGCTCGCGCAGGTAGCCGAGGATCGGCCCCTCGGGCCCCTCCACGGCGGCCGCGGCACCGGTCTCCGCGCTCGCCCCGGCCCCGCCCGGGGCCGTGCCGCTCACGCCCCGGGCCTCGCGTTCTGCGATCAACCCGGCGGCCCGGAACGTGCAGAAGCCGCCCTGGCACGGCCCCATCCCGAGGCGCGTCCCGCGCCGGATGTCGTCGATGCTGCACGGCCAGTGTTCGTCGAGATATGCATCGAGCACCGGCCGGGTGACGAATTCGCACTCACACAGGAGCGCCGCGTCGCCGCCGCCTGCGACTTCGTGCTCGGCAAGTCGATGGCCCAGCCAGTACGTCCTGCCGGCGACCTGGCCGGGCAGCATTTCGTCCGCCGTCGTGCATTTCTCGATCGCGCCGAGCTTCGAGGCGACGACGTCGACGGTGTCTTCCGCCATCAGTCGGTACGTCGTCAGCTTGCCGCCAACAATCGAGACGAAATTGTCGACCCCGTCTCCGCCGTGGTCCACGACCGTGTGCGCTCGGGAGAGGGCCCGGTTCTGGCTGACGTGGACGCCCGCCGGCGGCTCGTAGAGCGGCCGGACTCCGGCGTAGGCACGCAGCAGTCGCATGCGCCCCAGGTCTGGGAATAGCTTCTCGCCCTCGGCTACCAGCGCCGCGACTTCCTCGCGAGTGATCTCGTACACGTCCGGGTCGTCCACGCGGACGTCCGTGGTACCGAGGATCGCGACCGTGTGGACCGGAACCATGATGTCGCCGTCGGCCGACAAATGACATCGATTCACGACCGTGTCCGTCATGCGCTGGTTGTAGATCAGCATCACGCCCTTGCCGGGCCGCATCGTCAGTTCGACGCCAGCCAGCGCGGCGATCCGGCCGGCCCATGCGCCGGCAGCCGAAACCACGAACCGCGTCGAGACTTTCATCGTGGCGCCAGAGCGTTCGTCGCGCAGGGTCGCGGCCGTAATGCGCTCGCCGTCCCGCTCAAAGCCGATGACGCGCTGGTAGGACCTCGCCTCGCTGCCGTGCGCCCGGGCATCGGCGAGATTGGCGTCGATCAGGTTCCACGGCTCCACCGAACCGTCCGGGAGTCGGAAGACGCGCCGGATCTTCGGGTTGAGCGCCGGCTCGCGGGCGAGGGCCTTCACGACCGGGACCTCCTCGCATTCGATGCCTGCGGCAGCGCAGGCGGCGGGAAACCCCTCGACGTAGTCCTCGGGGTCGTCCGGCGTGGCGACGAAAAACCCGCCAGTGTCTTCGATGCTCGCCGGCGCAATCCGGCGCAGGACCCGGTTCTCGACTATGCACTCGCGGGCCGCCTGCAAGTCGCGCATCGCATACCGCCCGCGGGAGTGGAGCAGGCCGTGGTATCGACCCGTCGTCCCCGTGCCGAAGTCGCCGCGCTCTACGAGCAGAGACCGCAGCCCGCGGCGAGCGAGGTCGCGGACGATGCCTGCACCGGTCGCGCCGCCGCCGACGACCAGGACGTCGAAAGCGCCCGACTCGGC
>PMKG01000410.1 GCA_003157675.1 Acidobacteriota bacterium | reverse complement strand
GTCGACGATGCCACCAGCCGGTCGGCCTCTGCATCGTCCAGCTTGATCGATCGCGGGTCGGCCAACTTCGCGAGGCGCGCTCGATTCTCCTCGAGCTTCGCGATGAGCGGCGCGTCGGCGATCGCGACCGCGATCATCTCGCGCCCCTCCTCCGATTTCCCGATCGAGACGACCTTCACGCGCGGGCTGGCCTTCTCGAGCGCCCGCATGTACTCGTGGACCTGCGCCGTGTAGGGCAGCTTGCCCGGCGCGCCCGCGATGTCGCCGATGACGCTCTTCGGCGTCGGCACGGTCTTGGACGCGGGCAGGTAGTCGACGAGCGGCGACAGGAAGTACGGAGCGGTCGTGTACTCCTTGATCTTCTTCGTGTACTCCTCGTCGACCGGTTGCTTCGGATCGGGCGCCCACTTGGACTGCTGGGCGTACAGAAGGCTTCCTGCCGCCACAGCGAACAGGCCGACGAGCAGGTACTTGAGCGACGTCTTACAAGTCATGGTGATCCTCGAGGGGGGCGGTGATGAACACGAGACTGTGGCCGATTCTACTCCCTCATCCCCCGCGGGTGTGCATCTCGAGGTGCACGTCACCCTTGAGCGCGGAGGCGGGGATGTAGATGCCGCGCTCGCGCTCGGCCGCGCGAAGCTCGGCGCCACGGTCGGATCGCGCGCGCCAGGCCTCCTCGACGCGGGCGGCGTGCTGGCCGGCCGTTTCGCCCGCGCGCAGCGGACCGCGCAGGTCGAGGCCGTGGGTCGCGTAAAGGCAGGTGAGCCAGATGCCGTCGGCGGTGAGGCGGGCCCGATCGCAGGTGGAGCAGAACGGCGTCGTCGTCGAGGCGATGACACCGACCGTCGTGCCGTCCGGCAGGCGGAAGCGGTCGGCCGGCGCCCATGTCGTGGCGTCGATCGGCTCCAGCGCGCCGTAGTGCTCGGCGAGCCGCTGGAGGATCTCCGCGCGAGAAACGACCGTGTCGACCGCCCAGTGCGTGGCGCCGGCGACGTCCATGTACTCGATGAACCGGACCTCGCCGTGCCGCTCGCGCGCGTACTCGACGAGCGGCACCAGCTCGTCGTCATTGACGCCGCGCATCACCACGCAGTCGAGCTTGAGCGACGGAAACAGGCGCGCGGCGGCGTCGATCCCTTCGAGCACGCGCGCGTGCGTCGTCAGCCTGGTGAGCGCGGTGAAGCGGTCCGGGCGCAGGGTGTCGAGGCTGACCGTGACGCGCATGAGGCCGGCCGCCCGCAGCCTCTCGGCCTGCGCGGAGAGAAGGACGCCGTTGGTGGTCAGGGCCAGGTCGGTAATCCGGCGGTCGACGGCCAGCAGGCGCACGAGTTCGTGAAGGTCCCGGCGGAGGAGCGGCTCGCCGCCCGTCAGGCGGACCTTGTCGACGCCACACGAGGCGAACACGCCGACGAGGGATCGGATTTCCTCGAAGCTGAGCAGATCTTCGCGCGGCAGCCAGGCGTACTCCGCCTCCGGCATGCAGTACTGGCAGCGCAGGTTGCAGCGATCGGTCACCGACACGCGCAGGCTGCGCAACGGCCGTCCCAACAGATCGACGAGCGGCATGATCAGGATCTTAGCAGATGGTACTGCGGCGGCACGGGAGGGGCCTGCCTCGCCGAAGCCCGAAGGGCGAAGGCGGGCCTTCACGCCCAGCGGCCCGGCACGGCGAACCCACACGACGGGCAGCGGCCGTCGGGCGTGAGGCCGTAGCGGCGGACGAAGAAGCCCGACCGTTCGATCAGGATCTCGCGGCATTCGGGACAGCGCGTGTTCTCGAGATCGCTCGAGACCCGTCCCAGGTTGCCCGCGTAGACGAACTGGAGACCCGCCTCGCGTCCGATCGTCGCCGCCCGGTAGAGCGAGGCCCGGCTCGTCTGCGGCGAGTTCATGCGGTAATCCGCGTGGTACGCGGTGACGTGCCAAGGAATCGACCGGGACACATCGGCGATGAACCCGGTCAGGCCGCGCAATTCGTCGTCCGAGTCGTTGAAGCCGGGCACGAGGAGCGTGACGATCTCCAGCCAGATGCCGAGGCCGTGCAACGAGGCGATCGTGTCGAGCACCGGTTGGAGCCGGCCTCCGAGCTGGCGATATCGGCGTTCGTCGAACCCTTTCAGGTCCACCTTGTACAGATCGACCCACGGCCGCAAGTACTCCAGCACTTCGGGCGTGCCGTTGCCGTTGGAGACAAACGCGGTCGCAAGGCCCGCCGCCCGGGCCGCCTTGAACACCTCGACGGCCCACTCGGCGGTGATGAGCGGCTCGTTGTAGGTGCTGACCAGGGCCCGCGCGCCCCATCTCACCGCCTCGCCCGCCAGACGCTCGGGGCTGGCCGCTTCCGAGTGGAGTGTCGCTTCCGCGTCACGAAGCGCCTGCGAGGTGACCCAGTTCTGACAGTAGCCGCAGTGCAAGTCGCAGCCCAGCATGCCGAAGCTGTAGGCGAGCGAACCGGGCCAGGCGTGGAAGAACGGCTTCTTCTCGATCGGATCGCACTGCGCGCCGGCGACGTAGCCCCACGGGACCATCAGGCGGCCGCCCCGGTTGAAGCGGACCTTGCAGACGCCGCTGCCGCCCTCCGGAATCGGGCAGCGGTGGCCGCAGGCAAAACACCGCGTCCAGGTGCCGTTGTACCGTTCATAGAGGTCGCCTTCGCGAGTATGCGAAGCGAGGGCGTCGGCGAGCGGGAGTGTTGCAGCCATAGGTCCCTGAACCGTTATAGCGCCGCAACGCTCAGGATGCAACGTCAGCGGGATTGCGCTATCCTCTCCCGGCATGACACCCCCTGCCGCTCGCGCGCCGGGTCTGGCTGGCCGTCTGGTCTCTCTCGACGTCTTTCGCGGCCTCACTATGGCCGCGATGGTGATTGTCAACGACCCCGGAGATTGGGACCACGCGTACTGGCCGCTCCTCCACGCGGAGTGGAATGGCTGGACGCCTACCGACCTGATCTTCCCGTTCTTCCTGTTCATGGTCGGCGTGTCGATGACGCTGTCGAGGTCGACCATGGGCTCGAGGTGGAAGTCGGTCCGCCGTGGCCTCACGATCGTGGCGCTCGGCGCGCTGCTGGCGGGCTTCCCGCGTTTCCCGCTGGCCACCTGGCGGATCCCCGGCGTGCTGGTGCGCATCGGCCTCTGCTACCTGGCGGCCGTCGGGATCTTCAGGTTCACCGCGCCCGGGCCGGAGCGTAACGACTGGCGCCACGGATGGCGGCTGTTCTCCTGGATCATCGCGCTGACGGTCGGCTATTGGCTCGCGATGGCGTTCGCCCCGTATCCCGGCCACAACCCGGGCGACCTGACGCCGGCGGGCAACCTCGGCGCCTTCATCGACCGGGCGATCATCGGCCAGAATCACATGTGGCTCAGGCGCGCGTGGGACCCTGAGGGACTGCTGAGCACGGTGCCCGCCATCGCCTCGACGCTCATGGGGGTCCTGACGGGGTTCTGGCTGCGCGCACCGGTGACCGAGGGCCAGCGCACCTGGGTCATGGCGGTGGCTGGCGTGGCGGGGATGGCGGTGGGCCTCCTCTGGGACCTGGCCTTCCCGATCAACAAGAACCTCTGGACCAGCTCCTACGCCTGGTTCACCGGCGGCGCGGCGGCGTTCGGGCTGGCCGCCTGCTACTATGTGGTCGACGTCAGGCGATGGCGGTGGTGGACGAAGCCGTTCGTCGTGCTCGGTGTGAACGCGATCGCCTTGTTCATGCTATCGGGCATCAGTGCGAAGCTCCTGCTGCTCGTGAAGGTGATTGGTCCCGCGGGCAAGCCGGTCTCCCTCTATACGACCATCTACCGGCAGGTGTTCGAGCCCATGGCCTCGGTCTACAACGCGTCGCTGATGTTCGCGCTCGCCTACCTGGCGGCGCTCTACCTGATCCTCTGGGTGATGTATCGACGGCGGATCTTCCTGAAGGTGTGACGGTCCCGAGGGACGAGGCCGATTCCTCCTTGATGTCGGGGGGCGGCGCTCGTATTCTGAAGGATACTGCGGGCGCGACGGCGCGGCGCAGCCGGTTGAGGGACGTTGATGAACGAGCGGGTGGCGTTTGGTCTCGAGTTGCGCCGCATTCGCGAGCGCCGCGGGCTGTCGCTCGAGGAGATGAGCGAGCAGACCAAGGTGGGCATGGCCCACTATGCTGCGCTCGAGGCCGGGGATCTGTCCCGCTGGCCGTCGGGGATTTTCCGCCGCGCGTTCGTCCGCAGTTACGCGACCGCGGTCGGCCTGGATCCCGACGAGGTCCTCGCGGCGTTCAGCCGGATTTTTCCCGACCCGGCGGACGGGCCGCGCGCGGCGGCGCGGATCACGGCAGAGGCGGCCCTCCGTGAAGAGGCGCTGGCCGCGGCCCGAGAGAGCCACCAACCGATGGACGAGTTGCCGGTGCTCCGGCTGGCGCTCGAGCCCCCGCACCGCGAGCGTGGGGTCGATTGGCTCAGGGCGGCGACGCCTCGAATCGCGTCGGCCCTCGTCGACGTCTGTCTTGCGCTCATCCCCGCGGCACTCGCCAGCCTGATCTTCGGGCCGGCCTGGTTCCTCCGGACGGCCATCGTCGTTGGCCTTGTCGGGCACCTCGTGTATTTCTCCATGACGGGGGCCACGCCGGGGCGCTGGGTGCTCGCGAAGCTCCCACGTCAGTTCACCGAGAAGCTGGCGAGAGTGGCCGTGCGCCGCCGGGTCCCGCCCGACGACTCCACCTCGCCGCGCCGCCGCCTGGGGCGCCATTCGCCAGGCCGCCCTGCGTCGCACGCGCACCGCGTGCAACACTGAGTCGTGGCGCCGAGATCCTCCGCCCCCCGTGAACCCACGCCGCCCGCGACGTTCGGCCTTCCGCGCCCGGTCTGGTTCCTCGGCCTGACGAGCCTGTTCACCGACNNGCGGCGAACAGCCTGTTCAAGATCGTCTCCGGTCGCTTGTCGGACCGCTGGAGCATGCGGCGGCCGATCGTGATCGCCGGATACGGGCTGTCATCGGCCGTCCGTCCTCTCACGGCGCTCATCGCAACCTGGCCGCAACTGCTCGTGGTTCGCCTGTTCGACCGGGTGGGGAAGGGCGTGCGCGGCGCGCCGCGGGACGCGATGCTGGCCGCGTGTGCGACACCGGCGACGCGCGGCCGCATCTTCGGCTTCCACCGCTCGATGGACCACGTCGGCGCCATCGTCGGACCGCTGCTGGCGTCGGCCTTCCTGCTGGCCTATCCGGGACGGTATCGCTGGCTGTTCGCGCTGACGATCGTCCCCGGCGCGCTGGCGGTCGCGTCCTTGTTCCTCGTCGACGAACCGGACGCGGCGGTGCGCGCGGACCCGGCGTCGGCAGCACGAGCCGGCAGCGGTGTCGCGCCCTCATGGCGCGAACTGCCGAGTCAGCTCTTCGTCCTTCTCGGCGCGGTCCTCGTCTTCTCGCTCGGCAACTCGGCGGACGCCTTCCTGCTCCTGCGGTTGAGCGACGCGGGCGTCGCCGCGGCCGCGATCCCGCTGCTCTGGGCCGCCCTGCACGTCGTCAAGGCGGTGATGTCGACGTGGGGCGGCGTGAAATCGGACCGGTGGGGCCGGCGCGTCGTGATCGGGGCCGGATGGCTCGTCTACGCGGTCGTCTACGGTGGCTTCGCGGTGAGTTCGTCCACGCCAGCGCTCATCGCCTGGTTCATGGTCTACGGCATCTACTACGGCCTGTCGGAGGGGACGGAGAAGGCGCTGGTCGCCGACCTCGCGCCGGCCTCGCTGCGGGGCACGGCGTTCGGGATCTACAACGCCGCGCTGGGCGTCGGTTCGCTGCTGGCCAGCGTCGCGTTCGGCCTCGTCTGGAAGCTGGTGAGCCCGGCCGCCGCCTTCGGCCTTGGCGCCGCGCTCGCGCTGCTCGCGACCGCGCTGCTCGCCACCGTCGTGAAGAACAAGTAGCGCGATCGCTCGCAGGCTCAAGGCGGGACGGTGTGGTGCTGTGGGGCGCCCCTTCACCCCTCGACTCCGCTCGGGGTGCCCTGAGCTTGTCGAAGGGCAGGGTTGCCGCAGATATAATCGAAGCCACTGATGACCCGCATTCTCGTCACCAACGACGACGGCGTTCGCGCGAAAGGCATCCAGGCCCTGGCGGAAGCCCTCGCTCCGCTCGGCGAGGTCGTGGTCGTGGCGCCGGGCCGGGAGGTTAGCGCCGTCGGCCATGCGCTGACGCTGCACCATCCGCTTCGCCTCGAGCACCTCCGTGATTCGATCTACGCGCTCGACGGGACGCCGACCGACTGCGTGAACATCGGCATCGCGGCGGTGCTGCGCGGCCTGCCGGACCTCGTCGTGTCGGGGATCAACAACGGCCTCAACATCGGCGACGACGTCACGTATTCCGGGACCGTGTCGGGGGCGCTCGAAGGCGCGCTGCTCGGCGTGCCGTCGATCGCCGTGTCGCTGCAGCAGGGACCGGGGGAGTGGGGAAAGTGGGACTTCGCCGAGGCCGCGCGCGTCGCGTCCGAGGTGGCGGCCCGGGTCCTGCAGCGCGGGCTTCCGCGCTGGACGTTCCTCAACGTCAACGTGCCGCACCGCGAGCCGAAGGGGATCCGGCTGACCGTGCAGGGGAAGCGCACGCACGCCACCACCGTGTCCGAGCGCCGCGATCCGCGCGGGCGCACCTACTTCTGGATCGGGGAGGGGGAGGACGAGTGGCTGCCGGACGAGGCCGCCGACTACGCGGCAATTCGGGCCGGCTACGTCTCGGTGACGCCGCTGCAGTCGGACCTGACCGCCGTCGAGGCGGCCGCCTTCGTAAAAGCGCTTGGCCTCGAGCGCTGAGGTGCGATAGACTGTCTGTTCTTGGGTCGGGGCGTGGCTCAGCCTGGTAGAGCACTCGGTTCGGGACCGAGGGGTCGGTGGTTCAAATCCACTCGCNNTCGAATCCACTCGCCCCGACCAATACCCTCGAAAGTCTTCGGATTTTCGAGGGTATTCTTGTTTCAGGGCTCTGATCGAGCCGCGATCAGCGGTCCGAACCCCTCTTTACAGGTCGAAGAACGCGAGGGCCAGCCAGGACTCGAGTTGCGCCCGGCGGCTCGCGACGAGCGCGCCGTTGGCGGCCGCCATGGCCGGTTCGGGCGTCGTGGCCTTCACGTCCACGCTGTCTCGCTTCTCTTGTGGCGCGGTCCTGATGCCGTCGAGATCGAGTTCGGACAGCGGGAGCCCCGCTCCGAGGAACACCTGGCGGCGCACCCAGCGGTGAGT
>PMKG01000189.1 GCA_003157675.1 Acidobacteriota bacterium | reverse complement strand
ACCAAGCCGACGCAGCACAGCGTGCGCGACCTCAGGTCGATCGGCATCCAGCCCGATCTCCTCCTCTGCCGCACCGACCGGTTCCTGCCGCAGGACATCAAGCGGAAGATCGCGCTCTTCTGCGACGTCAGCGAGGAAGCGGTGATCACGGCGAAGGACGTGTCGTCGATCTACGAGGTCCCGCTGATGCTGGCGGCCGAGGGCACCGACGCCATCATCCTGAAGTACCTCCACCTGCCCGAGACCAAAGCCCGGCTCGACACGTGGCAGCACCTGGTGGACCGCATCCGCCACCCGTCCGACGAGATCACCATCCACGTCGTCGGCAAGTACGTCGAGTACGAGGACTCCTACAAGAGCCTCAACGAGGCGATGACGCATGGCGGGTTCCCGCACTCTCTCAAGGTGAGCTTCCGATGGGTCGAGGCCGAGGCGCTCGAGGAGCCGGACGGGGCCGGGCTGCTCGACGGGGCCGACGGCATCCTGGTGCCCGGAGGGTTCGGCACGCGCGGGACCCGCGGAATGATGCGGGCCGCGGAAGTCGCCCGGCAGCGCGGCATCCCGTTCTTCGGCATCTGCTACGGGTTCCAGTGGGCGATGGTCGAGTACGCGCGCCACGTGGCGGGGCTCGCCGAGGCCGACTCGACCGAGTGCAACGAGCAGACGCCGGACAAGGTGATCTTCAAGCTGCGCGATCTGCTCGGGGTCGACGAGCTCGGCGGGACGATGCGGCTCGGGCAGTACGCCTGCGCGCTCGCGCCGGGGTCGCTCGCCGAGCAGGTGTACGGAACCGACCTCATCTCGGAGCGCCATCGTCACCGCTACGAGTTCAACCCGGCCTACGAGCCGGTCCTGACCGCCCACGGGCTCCGGATCTCGGGCAAGTCGCCGGACGGCAAGTTCGTCGAGATCGCCGAGCTGCCCGGCCACCCGTGGTTCGTCGCGGTGCAGTTCCACCCCGAGTTCAAGTCGAAGCCCCTGCGCCCGCACCCGCTGTTCGCCGGGTTCGTGGGAGCCAGCTACCGTCACAAGGTTGCGCGGCTGTCCGCCACGGCGGAGGCCACGGCCGCCGCCGTCCGCGACTGACTTCGCCTCGAGGCGCCCAGTATGGAATCCGGCGTGCGCACCGTGGAGATCGGACCGGTTCGGATCGGGGGCGGTCTCCCGCTCGTGCTCGTCGCCGGTCCCTGCGTCATCGAGAGCGAGGCGCACGCGACCGACCTGGCCGTGGCCATCCGGGACATCGCCTCCCGCCGCGGCATGCCGTTCATCTTCAAGGCGTCGTACGACAAGGCCAACCGGACGTCGATCGGATCGTACCGGGGACCGGGTCTCACCGAGGGGCTGCGCATCCTCGGCCGGATCAAGGCCGATGTCGGGGTCCCGATCCTCACCGACATCCATGAACCGGCGCACGCGGCCCCGGCAGCCGAGGTGGCCGACGTGCTGCAGATCCCGGCGTTCCTGTGCCGCCAGACCGATCTGCTGCTGGCTGCCGCCGCCACCGGGCGGGTCGTCAACATCAAGAAGGGCCAGTTCCTCGCGCCAGGCGACGTGCGCCACGCCGTGGCCAAGGTGACCGGCGCCGGCAACGACCGCGTGCTCGTCACCGAGCGCGGCACGGCGTTCGGGTATCACGATCTCGTCGTCGACATGCGCGCGCTCCCGATGATGCGGGCCTTCGGCTGCCCCGTCATCTTCGACATCACGCACAGCCTGCAGCGCCCCGGCGGAGGCGACGGCGTCACCTCGGGCCTCGCGGAGTACATCGAGCCGCTGGGCTCGGCCGGCGTCGCGGCGGGCGTCGACGGCGTCTTCCTCGAGGTCCACGAAGATCCCGCCAGGGCCAGGAGCGACGCGCAGAACGCGCTGCGGCTCGACCGGCTCGACGCGCTGCTCGACCGACTCACGCGGATCGACGCCGTCGTCAAGACGCCGCGATCCCTGACCGACCAGGGGTGAGATGACCGAGGCTCCACACGACGCGCCGACCGAACTCGAACTCGCCCGCAAGGTGCTCCGCATCGAGGCCGGCGCCATCCTGGATCTCGTCGACCGCGTCGACGCGGCCTTCACCGCCGCCGTGGACCTGCTGTTCGGGTGCCGCGGCCGCGTGCTGCTGACCGGGATGGGCAAGTCGGGACTCATCGGACGGAAGATCGCGGCGACGCTGTCGAGCACGGGCACGTCGGCGTTCTTCCTGCACCCCGCCGACGCCATCCATGGCGATCTCGGCGCGCTCCAGCCAGACGATGTCGTGGTCGCCCTGTCCTACTCCGGCGAGACGGGCGAGATCAGGAGGCTGCTCGAGACCATCCGCCGCGTGGGCGCCCGGATGGTGGCGGTCACCGGGGTCCCGGAGTCCACGATCGGCGACGCGGCCGACGTCACGCTCGATTGCCACGTCGACGAGGAGGCGTGCCCGTTGAACCTGGCGCCGACGGCCAGCACCACGGCCGCGCTCGCGCTGGGCGACGCCCTCGCCATGGCGCTGCTCGTGCGCAAGGGGTTCCGGCAGGAGGACTTCGCGATCCGGCACCCCGGCGGCAAGATCAAGCGCCTCATGCGCCTCGAGCAGCTGATGCACGCCGGCGACCAGTTGCCCCGGGTCGAGGAGCGGACCGGCATGCGCGAGGTCATCGACGAGATGTCGCGCAAGGGGCTGGGCATGACGTGCGTGGTCGACGGCGAGGGGTGTCTCGCCGGCATCATCACCGACGGCGACCTGCGGCGACACATGGCCGACGCGCGCGTGCTCGAACACGCGGCCGGGGATGTGATGACGAAGACCCCCGTGACCGTCAGCCGCACCCTGCTCGCCGTCGAGGGGTTGAACCTGATGGAACGCCGGAAGATCACCTCGATCGTCGTCGTCGCGCCCGACGGACGGGTGGAGGGCGTCGTCCATCTTCACGACCTCTGGCGCACCGAGCTCTTCTGATGCCCTGCGACCCGGCCGACCTCGCGCGCAAGGCCGCCCGCATCCGGCTGCTGCTGTTCGACGTGGACGGCGTGCTGACCGACGGACGGATCCTGATCCAGGCTGACGGCACCGAATCCAAGCAGTTCAGCATCCGTGACGGCACCGGCGTCGTCTGGGCGCAACGCGCCGGGCTGACGGTCGGCCTCCTGTCGGGCCGGCATTCGCCGGCGACGACGCTGCGCGCCGCCCAGCTCGGGATCGGCATCGTCCGCCAGCTCGCGGTCGACAAGCTGCAGGTGTTCACCGAGGTGCTGGAGCACGAACACCTGCAGGCCGACCAGGCGGCCTTCATGGGCGACGACCTGCTGGACCTGCCGGTGCTCGCGCGCGCCGGTCTTTCGGCCGCGCCCGCCGACGCCGTGCCGGAGGTGACCGCGCGCGTGGATTGGGTCAGCAGTCGTGAAGGTGGGGCTGGCGCGGCCCGCGAGCTGATCGAGATCGTGCTCCGGGCGCAGGGGAAATGGGACGAGCTCGTCCGTGGATACTTGCCGCAGGATGGCACGTAGCCGGCTGGCGGCTTGCGACTGGCGACTTGCGGCCGGATCACGGATGAAGCGTGATCCAGCCGCAGGCCGCAAGCCTGGAGCCTATGGCCGAGAGTCAGCCTCTTCCTCTTGTCACTTCCCGAACGTCTCGATCGCGACCCAGATCGTCGGGAGGAACGCCACGATCGCGACCACCAGGATGGGAACGTGGACCCGGGCCCGCGACGGGGTCGTCTTCGGGTCCGCCAGGCGGCTGCGCCGCCATCCGAACGCGCCGTAGATCAGCAGGCCGATTTCCATCCAGATGATCAGTCGCAGCCACGTGTCCTTGGGCAGGCCCCACATGACGTACAGGCACGAGGCCGCGCCAGCCATGCCGACGATCCACGCTCCGGCCATGCCACCGGGAACCTTGAACGGGCGTTCGATCGTCTTGTTCGCCACGCGCAGGATCGGCACGCCAATGCACACGAGGACGAAGGCCAGCAGCGTCCCGATCGACACCAGCTCGCCCACCAGGCTCATCGGCATGACGCCGCCGCAGAACGCGACGAAGCAGCCCGTCAGCACCGTCGCGACGTACGGCGTGCCGTGCTCCTTGTGGACGGCGCCGAACCACGGCAGCAGCCCGTCCTTGCTCATCGCGTAGAAGATGCGCGTCTGGCCCATCATCATGACGAGGATGACGGAGGTCAGCCCGCACAGGGCGCCCAGCTTGATGACGAACGTGAAGACCGTCTGCGCAACCGGGGACCAGCCGCGCAGGGCCACGATCCGGTCGATGCCGACCGCGATCGGGTCGGACACGCCGAGCTGCTTGAAGTTCACGACGCCGGTGAGCGTGATGGCCACCAGGATGTACAGGATGGTGCAGATGACGAGGGAGCCCAGGATCCCGATGGGCAGGTCGCGCGCCGGGTTCTTCGCCTCCTGTGCCGTCGTCGAGACGGCGTCGAAGCCGATGTAGGCGAAGAAGACCACTCCGGCCCCGGTCAGCACGCCGTTGAGGCCCCACCCGTAGGCCATCACCTCGCGGCCGTTGAGCTTCATCAGTTCCTTGGGTGGCACGAGCGCGAACAGGCCCGTCGCCGCGTGGTTCACGAACAGGTTGTCCGCGGAGATGACGCTGATGCCGAGCCCGATGAACACCAGGACGATTGTCACCTTGACGACGACGATCAGGTTGTTGACGAACGCGCTCTCACGCATGCCGCGATAGAGGATCGCCGCCACGGTCAGGCCGATGAAGCTGGCCGGGAGGTTCCACAGGCCGAAGGCGTGCGTCACGCCGTCGTTGAGCAGCACCTGCTCCCACGGCCCCTTGGTCAGCCGCAGCATCGTGTCGGTCACCGGGACGTTCAGCGTCTTGTGGAACAGGCTGAGGAAGTAGCCCGACCACGACGCGCTGACCGTCACCGCGCCGAACGCGTACTCGAGGANNCCAGCCGATGATCCAGGCGATGAACTCGCCCATCGTCGCGTAGCTGTAGGCGTAGGCCGAGCCCGCCACCGGGATCATCGACGCCATCTCCGCGTAGCACACCCCGGCGAGCGCGCAGAGCACGCCGCCGATCATGAAGCTGTACACGATCCCCGGGCCGGCGTAGTTGGCCGAAGCGGTGCCGGTCAGCGAGAAGATGCCGGCCCCGATGATGGCGCCGATGCCGAGCATCGTGAGGTTGAACGCCGTCAGCGTCCGCTTGAGCTGGCCTCCCGCGTGGGCCCCGTGGACGGCTTCGCCGGCGAGTGGATCGTTGGCGTCGGCAATGAGCTTCGCCAGGTCCTTCTTGATGAACAAACCTGCCATGTGATGCGCCTCCGAACCAGTAGTGGCAGTCAGGGTGACGGTTCCGGGAGGGGCTCGAGCGTGCGCGGCCCCGGTACCGCGCGTCAGGTGAGGGGCATTATAGGCTGAAAGACGGGCCGCCGCCCGACTCTTCGTCCATCTTCCGGCAGATGGCGTCCACCTGAGCCTCGGTCGCCTCGACCGTTCCCCCGGTCTCGATGACGTCGGTCGCCCGCGCCGCTTTCGAGGCCGCCCTCGCGCTCGAC
>PMKG01000198.1 GCA_003157675.1 Acidobacteriota bacterium | reverse complement strand
CGAGCACGACCTGACCGCCGACCGCGGCCGGCGGTTCGACCAGTATTTCCTGAACGGCGGCGCGTCGTGGGTGCGACGCAGCCTGATCGTCGGCACGGTGCCGGTGGCGCGGATGCAGCGCTGGTTCGACCAGTGCTCCTTCGTCGCCTCGTACGCGGCCCACAGCGCCGCCTTCGCGCTGCAGCCGGACGCGGTCGTCGAGTGGCAGGCGCCCCCGGCGTCAGAGTCCGCCGCGCCGAAGGTCGTCGAGCGCCGTCCCGCGTTCGTGCTGCACGCGACGATCGACGGCGCCGCCGTCGATCTCTACATCGACAAGGAGCGCTTCCTCCTCCTGCAGGAGGTGACGCCGGACGGGCGCCGCGTGTTCTCGGGATTCACGAACTTCGCCGGCCGGACGCTGCCCACCAAGATCAACGAGTACACCCGGAGCCGGCAGGGGGAGACGCTCACGCCGATCGTCTGGAAGTCGGTGAAGTACGACGTGCCGCTCGAGGAGTGGCTGTTCGAGGAGGACAAGCCCGTTCGCTGAGGCCGCCGTGTCATGAGCCGTGAGCCGTGAGCCGTGAGCCGCAAGGCGTGAGGCGTAAGCCGTAAGGCGGAAGTTGCCGGTGGCCGGTTGCCAAATAGGAGGCCACGATTCCGAGTCGCCGGCAGGGCCGGGCGCGTCGCTCGTGGGCCGCTCCGCAGGCCGGGAAAGCTCCCTCGCGGTGCCTCGATTTCCGGATCCTCGAATCCGCCTCGCGCTATTCGCGCTGGATCGACCGCACGCGCTTCGTCGGGGAAATCGAAGCACGCGCTCGTCGCTTTCCGTGCCTTCGATGAACGGCCTGCTTCGAAGGCCCGCTCGCGACGCATCCCGTCCCCGCCGGCTCTATCCCGGATCGAGGCCTCCTATATGGTTGGGGTGCTGGCGCCCCGCGCGGGTTGGCGAGCGGCCATCGTGGGCGACCGCGCCGCCACCGGGCGCGGCAGCGCCGACGGGCCGCGTGAAGAGGGCGCCACCGGTGCCAATCCGGAATGCGGTTCCACGGTCGAACCGCCCGCGCCCTCGTGAGCCGCGCTGATGCGACGCGCCTTCGGCTTCGACGTGCTGGCCTGCCCGCGTTGCGGACACACCATGCGGCTCATCGCGCTGCTTGAAGAGACGGAGGTGATCCGTCGGATCCTCCGGCATCTCGGGGAGCCCACCGACGTGCCGGCGCGGGCGCCGCCGCTCATCGCTGCCGGCGGCGAGGGACTGGGCGCGGACGACACGCCCGGTCTCACCTACGATCGAGAGCCCCCGCCGAATTACGACGAACCGTGTTGAGGAGGTTCCCACCTGGCCGGCTGCGCCGTGTCGGGGGACGTGTGGGCGCGAGACCTGTTCGCGCTCGTGTTCCTTCCGTGAATCCCTGTCGCCGGCGTCTGAGAATGGGCATCATGTTCTGCAAGACGAACCTTCCGGCAGCCCTGGACGTTCTGTACCGGGAAGGAGGGATGCATGCGCGAACCACTCAGCCGTCTTCATATTCCCGAATGGCTGATCCTCATCGGTTCGTCGCTGTTCATCGCGGTACTGACGATTTCGGCCTACTTCGAACCGGACATTCGCTGGCTGCATTTCTTCCAGGCGTGGATGTATGTCGCGGCGATTCTGCTCGGGCTCCGGGGCAACCGCTGGGGATACTTCATCGGGTTCTCAGCCGCGTTGCTCTGGGACTACGCGAATCTCTTCGTCACCACGTTCTTCATGAACGGCATCGAGGAGCTGATTCGCTGCGCGAGCCCTGGGCACCACGTGCGGCCTGATCTGTTGCTCGCGATACCAGCATGGCTGTCCAACCTGACCCTGATCGTCGGGTGCGTATGGGCGTACAAGCGCATGCGGACGAAGGAACCGTTCGACATCGTACGGCTCCTGCTTGCCTTCGCGTTGACGACGGGGTTCTTCGCTGGCGCGATGGAGCTGTTCCAGCCCCGCTACCTTGCGATGTTTCCCGAGCTGCTGCATCCGCGCTGGCCGATCATCCGCCCGTGAGGGTTCCCTGTCGCCGGCGTCTGAGAGCGGCGGTTATGTTCACCCCTCGGCACCCACTGTCCGCCGGGGACCGCTCATGCTGCCTGTCGTCCCTTCCGGCTTCAGTATGATAGCGATATGGTTCGACCCGGCGTCGTGTCCCAGTGTCCCGTGTTCTCGATGCTCGATTCGGAGAGCCTTCAGCTTGTCGCCTCCGCGTGCCGGACGCGATCGGTCAGAAAGGGCGCGCTCGTGTTCCGCGACGGCGACCCGTGCGACGCCATGTTCGCCGTGGTGAGCGGCAGCGTACGCGTCTACAAGGTGGCGCGCGACGGCCGGGAACGCACGCTCCACATCATCCGACCGCCGCACTCGTTCGCCGAAGCCGCGCTGTTCTCCGACGGAGGCTACCCGGCCTTCGCCGCAGCCCTCAGCCCAACCGTGCTGCTGGTCGTGCCCAAGCTGGCGCTCTTGCATGTGCTCGTGGAACGGCCTGCCTCCGGATTGGGCCTCTTCCGCTCACTCAGCCAGTGGCTTCACCGGCTGCTCGACGAACTCGAAGTCGAGACCTTCCTCAACACCCGCGCCCGCGTGGCAGCCTGGCTGCTGCGTGAAGCCGACGGGCAACCACAGGCCACGCGGCGTGTGACGCTCTCGCAGCCGCGCAAGGAGATCGCCTCGCAGCTCGGGATGGTGCCCGAGACGCTGTCGCGCATTCAGGCCGACCTCGCGGAGCGCGGACTGATCCGGGCGTCGCGCCGCTACGTGGACATCCTCGATCGAGAAGGCCTGCGCGACCTCATCATCAGCGGCTCTTGACCATCGTCAAGGACTTGCCGGGGGGCAGAGAGGAGACTGGAAAGCGTCGGGGCGGCATGAGGCCTGCCCTGACGTTCGCGTGTCTTCCACGGCCACATAATTTCCCGGAGTAGGTATCGTATGTTCTGCAACCAGTGTGAACAGGCGCGGCACGGGACGGGATGCGAGGACATCGGCATGTGCGGCAAGGACGCCGACATCCAGTCGCTGCAGGAGACCCTGCTATACGGCGTGAAGGGGATGGCCGCCTACGCCCACCACGCTCGACGGCTTGGCGCCGTGGACGATCGCGTGAACGCGTTCATCGAAGAAGCGCTGTTCGCCACTCTGACCAACGTGAACTTCGATCTGCAGAGCCACCTGGAGCTGGTGCTCGAATGCGGCCGCCAGAATCTCCGCGTCATGCAGATGCTCGATGCGGCCCACACCAGCCGGTTCGGTCAGCCGACGCCGGTCGAGGTCCAGGAGGGGACCAGGCCCGGACCCGGTATTCTCGTGACTGGACACGATCTGCTGGACCTGGCCGACCTGCTCGATCAGACCTCAGGCAGCGGCATCAACGTCTACACGCACGGCGAGATGCTGCCCGCGCAGGCGTATCCGACGCTGCGCGCCCACCCCCACCTGGCGGGCCACGTGGGCGGCGCATGGCAGGACCAGCGGACCGACTTCCATGAGTTTGCGGGTCCGGTGCTCGCGACGACCAATTGCCTTCTCATCCCGCGCAACGGCTACGGCGACCGCGTCTTCACGACGCGAGTGACGGCCATCCCCGGCGGGACGCGCATCGCGGGAAACGACTTCTCGCCGCTCATCCGCAAGGCGCTCGACTGTCCGTCCTTGCCGGAGAAGCCGGTCCGTCGATCGACGATTGGCTTCCATCATTCCGTCATCCTCGGGTTGGCCGATCAGATCGTCGAGGCGGTGAAGGCCGGGGTGATTCGTCACGTGTTCCTGATCGGCGGCTGCGACGGCGCGGAACGCGGCCGGAACTACTTCTCCGAATTCGCGGCTCGCACGCCCTCCGATTCGCTCATCCTCACACTCGGCTGCGGCAAGTACCGCATCCGCGACTACGACTACGGCACCATCACATTGCCGAGTGGCAGATCCGTACCGAGACTGTTGGACATGGGACAGTGCAACGACGCCTACGGTGCGATCAAGGTGGCGTCGGCGTTGGCGCACGTGTTCGACTGTTCGGTGAACGACCTGCCGCTCACGATCGTGCTGTCGTGGTTCGAGCAGAAGGCGGTGTCGGTGCTCCTGACGCTGCTCGCGCTCGGGGTCAAAGGGATCCGGATCGGGCCGGCGCCTCCAGCCTTCATCTCGCCGGGCGTGTTCGGCGTGCTGCAGGAGAAGTTCGACTTGCGCCTGGTCGGTGACGACGCCGCTGCGGACGTGCGAGCGGCACTCGCGCCGGCGACGGCGTAGTTCCTCCGGTTGGCGGCCGTCGACCGATTGGTTCAGGGCGGTGCCGATCGACGGACAGCGGCGGGAGGCGCAAGCCGACCTACGTCGTCCTCGTCACCTTCGACAGTCCGCGCGGCTGGTCCGGATCGAACCCGCGCTGGCGGCTGAGGTGAAACGCGAGCAACTGACCGGGAACGACGGCCGCAATCGGTGACAGCCACTCTGGGATACCGGCGGGCAGACGCAGCGGGGCCGAGGCCAGCGCCAGCGACGAGTCCAGGTTCGAGAGGACGACCGGCCTGGCCCCGCGCTCCGCCATCGCGCGCATCAGGTCCTCCACTTCGCCGCTGACGGCTCCCTTCACGTTCACCACGATGGCGGCGAACCCCGTCTCGATGAGCGCGATCGGGCCGTGCTGGAAGTCGGCTGCCGAATACGGTTCGGCGGCGAAGTAGGCCAGCTCCTTGGCCTTGAGCGCGATTTCGAACGCGGTGGCGTAGTTGAACCCCCGGCCGATGACGACGCCATGGCCGGCCCCGGCGAGCGTGGCCGCCGCCGTCTCGACGGCGCTGTAATTGGCCGCGAGGGCCGATGCGACCTGCCCCGGGACCGCCTGCAACTCGTCCGTCCGCGCGGCGTCGCCGGAGGCGGCCGCCGAGAGCATCGCCAGCGAGAGCAGTTGCGCGGTGTAGGTCTTGGTGGCCGCCACGCTGACCTCGGGCCCGGCCCTCAGTAGAAGCGTGTGGTCCGCCACCGCCGTGAGCGGCGACCCCGGCGCGTTGGTGATTGCGAGCGTCGGACATCCCTGTCGCCGGCCTTCTTCGACGACCGCCACGAGATCCGGCGACTCCCCGGACTGCGAAATCCCGACGACAAGCGCATCGTCCATGCGGGGCGGCGCGCCGTAGCGGGTGAAGAGCGACGGCGTGGCGAGCGTCACCGTCAGGCGGTTGAACGCGCCGAAGACGTATTGGGCGTAGCGGGCGGCGTTGTCGGACGACCCGCGCGCGGCGATGACCACGTGGCGCACCGGCCGGCGGCGCAGCGCCTGCGCGGCCTCCTCCACCTCGTCCGCCCCGTCGGCGAGCAGACTTCTCAGCCGCTCGGGCTGTTCGGCGATCTCCTCGAGTAGCGTCGATCCCGCCATCAGGCCGATTCTATAGGCGTCACGAAGCGCAGGCAATGCACGAGGCGTAGAGTAGGGACAGAAAGTATCTTGCGATCTTGCGAAGTACGAAGTACGAAGTGCGAAGTACGAAGTGTGAAGCGCGGCACCGGTCCGCGACTTGCAGCTGGCACCGCCGTCGGCCCTCGGCCGTCAGCCATCAGTCCAGATCGCAAGATCCTCAGATCGCACGATCGCACGATGAATAGATGGTGGAGGCACTCGTGAGGATGCCCGTGATCTTCGCCGCCCACGGCGCGCCCGTGCTGCTCGACGACGACGTCTGGGTGTCGGAACTGGCCGCCTGGGCGAAGGCGATGCCGAAGCCGGCGGCCGTCCTGATGGTGTCGGCCCACTGGGAGCAGCGCCCGACGACGCTGGGCGCCACGCGGACCGTCCCGCTCGTGTACGACTTCTACGGGTTCCCCGAGCAGTACTACCAGACGAAATACCCGAGCCCGGGGGCGCCGGCGCTGGCCGCGCGCGTCCGCGATCTCCTCGATCAGCGGAAGATGCCGTGGTCCGACGATGAGCAGCGCGGCCTCGACCACGGGGCGTACGTGCCGCTGGTGGCGATGTACCCGGGGGCCGACGTGCCGGTACTACAAATCTCGATGCCGGCCCTCGACCCGGAGGAACTCTTCGCGCTCGGCCGCGCGCTCGCGCCGCTCCGCGACGAGGGCGTGCTCATATTCGGCAGCGGCTTCCTGACCCACAACATGCGCTACGCCTTCCGGCCAGGCATCCCGTCGTGGGCGCGGGAGTTCGACGCCTGGGTGAGCGACGCGCTCGTCAGGTTCGACGTGGACGCGCTCGAGGATTTCCGCCGCCGGGCGCCGGCGGCCGACCTGGCGCTGCCGACGTGGGAGCACTACGCGCCGCTCCTCGTGAGCGCGGGCGCGAGCGCCGGGAGCGCGGCCCGGCCGAAGGTGACGTTCCCCATCACCGGCTTCTGGCTGGAGGGGGCGTTCACGAAGCGGTCGGTCGAGTTCGGGTAAAGGGGAGACAGCATGATTAGCGTTCGTCGCGCCGAGGACCGCGGTCACTTCGACCACGGATGGCTGAACACCTACCACACGTTCTCGTTCGCGGATTACCGCGACCCGGAGCACATGGGCTTCCGCGGGCTCCGGGTCATCAACGAGGACCGCGTGCAGCCCGGAGAAGGCTTCGGCACCCATCCCCATCGCGACATGGAAATCATCTCCTACGTGCTCGAGGGAGGGCTCGAGCACCGCGATTCGATGGGGAACGGTTCGGTGATCCGACCGGGCGAGGTGCAGCGGATGAGCGCCGGGACCGGCGTCACCCACAGCGAGTTCAACGCGTCTCGCGAGGAGCTGGTGCACTTCCTCCAGATCTGGATCCTCCCCGCGAAGCGCGGCATCGAGCCCGGCTACGAGCAGAAGGCGTTTCCCCGCGCGAAGCAGAAGGGGAGACTGCGGCTGGTGGCGTCGCCGAAGGGCCGCTACGGCAGCGTGACGATTCACGCCGATGCGCTGGTGTACGCGGGTGTGTTCGATCAGGGCGCGGTAGCGACACTGCCGATCGCGGAGGGCCGCTACGCGTGGGTCCAGATCGTTCGCGGCAAGGCGCGCGTCAACGGACAGGACCTGAAGGCCGGCGACGGCGCCGCGCTGTCGGGCATTCCGGGCGTGCAGATTACAGGCGTCGACGCGAGCGAGATCCTCGTCTTCGACCTGGCCTGAGCCCTGCCCTTCGACTCGGGCGCACGGCGCCCTCGCTCAGGGCACCCCGAGCGGAGTCGAGGGGTGAAGGCCCGCCCTACACACGGTCCCGATCGTCCGGTACCAGCTGCGCCGCGTCTCGTGCTCAGACCGTGATCCGTCCGCCTTCGCCCTTCGGGTTTCGGCGAGGCAGGCTGCCGGCCTGAGATATACTCGCTGCGCAGGCCCGGTCTTGAGCCTTGAGCCGTGAGCCTTGAGCCTTGAGCCGTTCTTCCCCCGGAGGTCCCCCGTGGCCATCAGACGCGGAGTCGGACTCGTTCTCGCGCTCGTCCTCGTCGCGTGCTTCGTCTCCTTCGGCGGCCTGCTCGCCGCGTGGCTGCTCGTGGGCGGCGAACCGACCGTCCCGTCGCGCTCGACGCTCATCCTGCGCGTCGACGGCGACCCGGTCGAAGGCGGCCCGGACGACGGGTTCGCGCAATTCCTGCCGGTGCGTCGGGCCCACAGCATCCGGATGCTCGTCGAGAACGTCCGCAAGGCCAAGGTCGACCGGCGCGTGGCCGCGATGGTCGTGCGCCCCTCCGGGCTCGCCTCGCCGTACAGCGCGAAGATCCAGGAACTGCGCGACGCGATCCTCGACTTTCGGCGTTCCGGCAAGCCGGTCGTGGCCTATCTCGAGGACGGCGACCAGATCGACTACTACCTGGCGACCGCGTGCGATCGGATCTTCCTGCTGCCGTCGAGCCCGCTCCAGCTCATCGGCTCGGCCAGCTACGAGATCTTTCTCCGCGGCACGCTCGACAAGGTCGGCGCGTACCCCGACCTGATGCACATCGGCGCGTACAAGACCGCGTCCAACCAGCTGACCGAGAAGACGTTCACGGCCGCGCACCGCGAGATGGCGCAGTCGCTCAACGACGAGAACTACGACCAGCTCGTCCAGGCGATCGCCGACGGCCGGAAGAAGAGCGAGTCGGACGTCCGCACGCTGCTCGACGAGGGGCCGTACCTGCCCGAGGACGCGCTCGGCGTCGGGCTGATCGACGACCTGGCGTACGAAGATCAGATTGGCGAGAAGGGAAAGATCCCGTACGGCCGCGGCAAGACGCTGGAGCTCGACGAGTACGACCGGGTCAGCGCGACGTCGCTCGGACTCGGCCGGGGGCCACGCATCGCCGTCATCTATGCCTCGGGGACGATCGTCTCGGGCCGCAGCGGGTACGACCCGCTGAACGGGGCGGTCCTCGGATCGGACACCCTCATCGACTACATCCGCAAGGTCCGCGAGGCGGGTGACATCAAGGGGATCGTGCTCCGCATCGACAGCCCAGGCGGCTCCGCGGCCGCCTCCGACGCCATCTGGCGCGAGCTGGTGCTCATGCGCGACGCGAGGCCGGATCGCCCGTTCGTCGTCTCGATGTCGGACCTGGCGGCCTCGGGCGGCTACTACATGGCGATGGCCGCGCCCGAGATCGTCGCCGAGCCAGGCACGCTGACCGGCTCGATCGGGATCTTCGGCGGCAAGTTCGTCACCGGTGGCGTGTTCGCCAAGCTGGGCGCCAACGTCGAAGGGGTGAGCCGCGGGGCGCACGCCGACATGAACTCGCCGACGCGCCCTTACACCGACGCCGAGCGGGCGAAGATGGGGCAGCAGCTCCAGGCCTTCTACGACAGGTTCGTCGAGCGCGTGGCGGCCTCGCGGCACATGGCCCCGGAGCGCGTGGACGCCCTCGCACAGGGGCGCGTGTGGACCGGGCGACAGGCCAGGCAGAACGGCCTCGTGGACGACATCGGCGGCCTCGACCGGGCGGTGGCGCTCATCCGGCAGAAGGCCCGGCTTCCGGGCACCGAGGTCGAGCTGGTGGTCTATCCGGCGCGCAAGTCGTTCTATGAGATGCTGACGTCGCAGTTCAGCGGCTCGGACGAGCAGTTGCGCCTGGCGGCGTTGCTGGGGATCCCGGAGCGCCGTGCCCTTGGTCGGGTCACGGCGCCCTGGACGCTGTTCAGGAAGGGTGAGGCCCTGGCGCTGATGCCGTTCGTTACTGTCCGATGACCTTCTGCAGATTCTCCCGATTCACTTCGATCTTCATCCGCTGCCGCACCTTCTGCATGTAGGCGGCGAAGAACCGATCGCGGCGGTCGGTCAGCATGTCGTTCGTGAGCTGCTCCCGTCCGGCGGCCAGCTCGAACGGCGTCGGCTGCGTGTGCTCGACGACCTTGATCACCACCACCGCGTTGTCGGTGTCGACGGGGCCGCCCACCGCGCCCGCGGGCAGCGCAAATGCCGCGGCGTCCACCTGCGGGCTCACGCCGATCGCGGGTAGCGGAGAGTCGCGCGGGATGAGCTCGGTGGTCTTGAGGTCGAGGCCGGCCGCCTTGGCCGCCTTCGCCAGGTCGGTCGAGCCCTTGAGCGACGCCACGAGGGCCACCGCCTTCTCGCGCGCCAGCACCTTGGCCTTCTCCTTGGTGACGTCCTCCTTCACCCGCTCCTTGACCGCGTCCAGCGTCGGCAGCCGCGGGGCCTCGACGCTCGTGGCCGCGAGGAACACGTAGCCGCGCGACACCTGGACGGCGCCGCTCACCTCGCCGACCTTGAGTGAGAACGCCTCGGCGGTGGCCTGCGGGGACGCGCCGAGGCCGAGGATCGGCTCCTCGCGCGTGAAGAACCCAGACTCCTGCACCTTCAGGCCGTGCGCCGCGGCGGCCTTGTCGAGGTCCGCAGGCTTCGTGATCTCCTTCTCCATGGCCACCGCCAGGTCGGCCGCCTTCGTGCTCGCCTTCTCCCAGGCGAGCTGGTCGATGATCTGCGCCCGCACCTCATCGAGAGGCCGCGTCGCGGCCGGCTTCTTGTCGGTGACCTTGATGATGGCGAAGCCGGTCGGCGTCTTGATGACCCCGCTGACCTCGCCGGGGTTCAGCGCGAACGCCGCCTCGTCGAACGCGGGCGACAGCTTCCCCTTCGGGAGGAAGTCGAGATCGCCGCCCTGCTTGGCCGACGCCTCGTCCTCGGAGTACTTCTTCGCCAGCGCCGCGAAATCGCCGCCCGCCTTGACCTCCTTGAGCACCTGCTCGGCCTTGGCCTTTACCTCGTCGGCCTTCTTGCCGGCCGTCTTGAAGAGAATCTGGCTCGCGCGGATCTGCTCGGGCGTCGAGTAGAGTTCGGCGTTCTCGTTGTAGTTGCGCTCGACCTCGCGCGCGGCGGGCTGCGACGAACCGCGCAATCCGTCCACGTCCACCAGCAGATAGCGGATCTTGCGCCGCTCGCCGACCCGGTACTGCTCCTTGTGCGCCTCGAAGTACGCCGCGAGATCCGCGTCGGTCATCGTCACCGCGGAGCGGAACTTGTCGGCGGGGACGCTCACCATCTCGAGCTTGACCTTCTCGTTGCGCCGCTGGAACTCCTGCGCGACCTCCTGGTCGGTCAGGGTGATCCAGTCGGTGACGGCGGTGTAGAGCTTCCTGACCACCTGATCGTTGCGCAAGCTTTCCTGGAACTGCTCCACGGTCATCGGGGGGCGAGACATCCGCAGCAGTGTCGCGAACCGCGCCTCGCCGATGAAGCGACCATTCTCCTGGAACGCCGGCATCACCAGGATGTACTGCGCCAGCTCGTCGTCCGATACGCTCATCTTGAGCCGCCTGGCCTCCGACAACTGCGCCTCCCGGTCGACCAACTGCTGGAGAATCTGGCGGTCGAGCCCGAGCTGCTTGAGCATCTGTTCGCTCAGGTTGCCGCCGTAGGCACTCCGATAGGCGTCGATCTGCGCCTGGTAAGCCCGCCGGAAGTCGGCGACCGTGATCCGGCGGCCGTCCACGCTGGCCACCAGGTCTGTCGGCGACCCGGTCTGCCCGCTGTCGCCCTGGTTCAGGAACGCGGGGACGTAGAAGATGACGAACGCCAGCACCACGAGGCCCAGGCTCCACTTGAGCCACCCCTTGTGTCGACGCATCCGGTCCAGCATGGTCATGGTTGAACTCGCCTCGCGGAAGAAGACCTGAATCCTGTACGGCCCTGCCGGCGAGAGCCTGATCGGCCGACAGAATCTCTAATGATACCCGCCGGCCGTCGAATTGCAAAAATCCTTCGGACCGGGCGGCGGCCAGCTGCGTGGCGTGTGGTATATTTGCGTGGCAGCCAAGGACTTAACGTCGTGCCGGAGGAGCCTGGGCCATGACGACGGCCACGCGGCGTTCGAAGACCGGGTCCCGTCCGGCCCCTGCGGCCGGTCGGCCGGCCTGCCGGCCGAAGCGCCGCCCCCGCGCCGGCCCGGGACTGGCGGCTTCGCTTCGCGAGTTCGTCCAGAGGCTCTCCCGGCCCGACCGTCGCGCTGACGTGCTGGCCGCGCTCATGCGCGCCACGGGTACGACGCGCGTGCCGGAACGGATGGCCGGTCACCTGCTCGACCTCGTCGTCGAGTGGGTCGGCGGCGAGGCCTGGGCGCTCCTGTCAGTCCATGAGAGCCGCGGGCTGCAGTGGCTCTCCGACCGTGGCGTGCCCCGCGCGCGCCGGCCGGCGATGTCCGCGGCGGGCGAGCGCGCCGTGCACCGTGGTTCGATTGCCTGGTCGACGGAGGGTGCCGGCTCGGTGGCGGCCGGCGTCCCGACACCGGCGCGCCTGGTCGCGATCCCCGTGCGGAGCCACGGCCGGCCGGTCGCGGTGATCGTGGGTCTGGAGTCGGGCGCCGTCGCGGGAGACGCCGACCGGCTGCCGGACCAGACGGCGCTGGCGCCGCTCGCGGAACTGACCGCCGGCGTCGCCGGGGCGCTCGACGCCGCGCTGCGGCTCCAGCGGGCCAACGCGCTGTCGACGACCGACGATCTGACGGGGCTGGCTAATTCGCGGTTCCTCAACGGCTCGCTGCGCCGGGAGGTGAAGCGGTCGATGCGCACCGGGCGGCCGCTCTCCTTGCTGTTCATCGATCTCGACGGCTTCAAGGGGATCAACGACCGCTACGGGCATCTCTATGGCAGCCGGGCGCTGGTCGAAGCGGGCCAGCGCATCGCCTCGGTCGCGCGCGAGACCGACGTCGTCGCGCGGTTCGGGGGCGACGAGTTCGCCATCATCCTCCCCGACGCGGACCGCGACGGGGCGATGCTGGTGGCGCGGCGCGTCCGCGACCGGGTGGCGGGGACGCCGTTCCTCTCGGGCGCGGGGATCGACTACCCGCTGACCGCGTCGGTCGGGGCGGCCACACTGCCCCCGGGCGGCGGCACGCCCGAGGCGCTGCTCGCCGCGGCCGACACGGCCATGTACCGCGTCAAGGGCCGCGGCAAGAATGGAATCGCGATGGCGGACCTCGTCCTGTCCTCGCAGCAGGGTTAGGAGAGTTCGTTGAGCCTGCGTTCGATTTTCTCGCTCTTCTCCAGCGACCTCGCCATCGACCTCGGCACGGCGAATACCTGCGTCTACGCGCGCGGGAAGGGGATCGTCGTCAACGAGCCGTCGATCGTGGCCATCAACAAGATCACCGGGCGTGTCGAGGCGGTCGGCAAGGAAGCCAAG
>PMKG01000109.1 GCA_003157675.1 Acidobacteriota bacterium | reverse complement strand
CCAGAGCATCTACGACATCCCGGTCATCTTCTGGCACGTGCCGTGGCAGCTCCGGATCATCGCCAAGGCCTCGCTCGCCAGCTTCCCGTTTCTCGGCTGGCACCTCAGCCGGACCGGCCACCTGCTCGTCGACCGGCACCGTCCCGATCCGCTCGGTATTCTCAGGCGGTGGAAGGGACTGGTCTCCCAGGGGCTGTCGCTGATCNNGCGGGATCAAGGAATCGCTCAAGCTGTTGAAACGCGGCGAGATGGTGCTGATTTTTCCCGAGGGCACGCGCAGCGCCGACGGCAACGTCGGCCGATTCAAGGGTGGGAGTTTCCTGCTCGCGATTCAGGCCCGCCTGCCGCTGGTGCCCGTGTCGGTGAGCGGGAGCCGCCACGTGATGCTGAAGAACCGGTTGATGACCTGCCCCGGACACGTGCGCCTCGTCGTGCACGACCCGGTGCCGACCACCGACCTCGAGGCGAGCGCCGACAGCGCCCGCAACCTCGCCGAGCAGATTCGCGCGATCGTCCGCGCGGACGTCGATGAGCCGGACGGCGACGCGCCGCGTCCATGACGTTCGCCCTCGCTCCGGACCTGGCTCCCGTCATTCAGCCGGCCGCGCTGGTTGTCGAGGGGGTCGCCGTGATCGAACGCGACGGCCAGCTCGACGCCCCGCTCGCCGATGCCGAATCTCGCGCATCAATTCCCTCGTCGACATCTGCAACTGGTGCTCGCTCGAGCTGCAGCTGCCCTACGGGCTCTACGACCTCGATCGCATCGACGGTGACGTCGTCCTGCGGCTGGGCGAAGAGGGGGAGGAGTACCCGGGAATCCGCAACGACATCGTCCACGTCAGCGCTTCATCATCTGAAGAAGTACGAAGTTCGAAGTAAGAAGTCTTGAGTCTTGGGCCCTGAGCCCTGAGCCTTGAGCCTTGAGCCTGTATAATTGAACGTTGCTCCCCCTTGTCGGAAGCCGCCCATGCACGTATCGGCCATCATCGCAGCCGGAGGACGTGGACGACGCCTGGGCGCGGGTGTGCCCAAGCAGTTGCTCGATCTCGGCGGCCGGCCGATGCTCCAGTGGAGCCTCGACGCGTTCCGCTCGTGCGGGCGCATCGCCGACCTCATCGTCGTCGTGCCGCCCGAGTGGATCGACGCGCCGCCCGCCTGCCTGCGCGACGAGCGGCTTCGGCTCGTCCCCGGGGGGCGGCGGCGTCAGGATTCGGTGGCCAATGGGTTCGCCGCCGTGCCGGAGACGGCCGACGTCGTGCTGATCCACGACGCGGCCAGGCCGCTCGTGGACACGGCGACGATCGAGGCCGCGATCGACGCCGCGGCAGAAGCCGGCGCCGCGATCGTCGCCCTCCCGGCGCGCGACACGATCAAGTGGTCGCCTGGCGGCGCGACCGCGGCGGCAGGGAGCCCGGCCGGTGACGCGGCGCGCACGGTGGAACGCACGCTGCCGCGCGAGTTCGTCTACCTCGCGCAGACGCCCCAGGCGTTCCGACGGGAGGTGCTGCGCGCGGCCGTGCAGCTCGGGCTGAGCGGAGTCGAAGCGACCGACGAGGCGGCGCTGGCCGAGCAGGCCGGGCACGCCGTGCGGCTGGTCGCGGGAAGCGTGCGGAACATCAAGGTGACGACGGCCGACGATCTCGTCATCGCGGAGGCACTCGTGAACGCCCAAGCGAGCGGCGCCGGAGCGCGAGCGGTCGGGTCTCCGGGGCAGCCGACGTTCCGCATCGGCTCGGGTTACGACTTGCACCGGTTCGCCGAAGGGCGCCGGCTGGTCCTGGGCGGCGTGGAGATCCCGTACGACCGCGGCCTCTCGGGGCACTCGGACGCCGACGCGCTCTGCCACGCGGTGACCGACGCCGTGCTGGGCGCCGTGTCGCTCGGGGACATCGGCGCGCACTTCCCGGACACCGACGAGCGCTGGCGCGGCGCGTCCAGCGTCGCGATGCTGCGTCACGCGGTGGCGCTGGCGGCCGGACAGGGCTTCCGCCTCGTGAACGTGGACGCGACGATCGTCGCCGAGCGCCCCACATTCGGCCCGCACCGCGCGGCGATCGTGGCCTCGCTCGCGCGGGCCCTGGACCTGGCCGAGTCGGCGGTGAGCGTGAAGGCGAAGACGAACGAAGGCGTGGACGCGACGGGGCGCGGCGAGGCGCTTGCCGTTCACGCGATCGCGCTGTTGCGACGCGACGGCTAGGGATCAGGGATCAGGGGTCGGGGGCCANNGCTTACTGCCTACTGACAGCGAGAGAAGCCCGTGTCAGCGAGTCATGCGATGAGAGTCCGTTTCGCCCCCAGCCCCACCGGCCACCTGCACGTCGGCAACGCGCGCACGGCGCTGTTCAACTACCTGATGGCCCGTGGCTCCGGCGGCGCATTCATCCTGCGGATCGAGGACACCGACGTCGAGCGCTCGACCCGCGAGTCCGAGGCGGCGATCCTCGAAGACCTGCGCTGGATGGGGCTCCACTGGGACGAGGGCCCGGATGTCGGCGGCCCTTACGGGCCGTATCGCCAGTCGGAGCGGCTCGGCCTCTACCACGCCTTCGCGTCGACGCTCATCGAGGCGGGGAAGGCATATCACTGTTTCTGTTCGCCCGAGCAGCTCGAGACCGACCGGGGGGCGGCGCTCGCCGCGGGGCAGCCGCCGAAGTACCCCGGCAGGTGTCGCGCGATCGCCGAGAGGACGGCCCGCGAGCGGATCGCGCGCGGCGAGCGAGCGGTCGTGCGCTTCAGGGTGCCGGAGGACCGCACCGTCGTGTTCAAGGACCTGGTCCGTGGTCCGGTGACGTTCCAGACGAGCGTGATCGGCGACCCGGTACTCGTCAGGTCCGATGGCCACCCGGCCTACAATTTCGCCGTCGTGATCGACGACGCGTTGATGGAGGTGACCGATGTCGTTCGCGGCGAGGACCACATCTCCAACACGCCGCGCCAGNNCCCGCCTTCGCCCACCTGGCGCTGGTGATGGGCCCCGACCACACACCCCTCTCCAAGCGGCACGGGGCGACGTCGGTCGCCGAGTTCCGCGCGAAGGGCTACCTGCCCGAGGCACTGGTGAACTACCTGGCGCTCATCGGCTGGTCGCCTGGCGGCGACGACGAGCTGCTGCCGGTGGAAGAGCTGGCTCGGCGCTTCTCGATCGGCGAGGTTGGCCACAGCGCGGGTGTGTTCGACGAGGAGAAGCTCGCCTGGGTCGACCGTCATTACCTGCGGACGGCCGACCCCGCGCGAATCGTGGCACTTTCGCTCGGCTACTTCAGGCGCGACGGCCTGGCTGGTGACGTGAGCCAGGAGGCGCTCGAGTACCTCGCTGCCGTTGTGCCCATGGCCA
>PMKG01000320.1 GCA_003157675.1 Acidobacteriota bacterium | reverse complement strand
CGGCACGGGGCTCGGTCTGACGATTGTCCGGGACCTCGTCACGAAGTACGGCGGGCGCGTCACGATCGACAGCGCCGAGAACGAGGGAACCACCGTCTCCGTCGTGCTGCCGCTGGCCCGCGAGACCGCTGGCCAGCGCGGCGTCGACGCGCCTGGACCGGACGCCGAGTGACCGCTTCAATCCTCCGATGAAGGCGCTCAAGCGGAATCGCCCGCGCAAGACGGCCAGCGCTCCGGCGCGGGTGGAGCAGTTCTTTGCCGAGCTCGGCCCCGGGTTGATCANNCCGGCATCTCCACGTACTCGGTGACCGGCGCGTCGTTCGGCTATGCGCCGCTGTGGATCGCCGTCTTCTCCTTTCCACTCATGGTGTCCGTGCAACTGATGTGCGCACGGCTGGGCATGGTGACCGGGAAGGGCCTCGCGGGCGCGATCCGGAGCCGGTACTCGCGCTGGGTGCTATGGGGCGCGTGCTCGCTGCTGGTCGTGGCCAACGTCGTCAACATCGGCGCCGATCTGGCAGGCATGGCCGAGGCGACCGAACTCGTGACCGGCTTCAGCCACCGGGCGTTGATCCCGATCTACGGCGTCGTGATCGTCCTGCTGCTCTTCTTCTCGTCGTACCGGCACATCGCGCGCGTCTTCAAATGGCTGACGCTGGTGCTCTTCGCCTACGTCGGGGCGGGCTTTCTGGCGCATCCCGCGTGGGGGACGGTACTGCGGGCGACCGTCATCCCGCACATCGAATGGTCGGCACGGTACTTCGCCGTCCTTGTGGGCCTGCTCGGGACGACCATCTCGCCGTATCTCTTCTTCTGGCAGGCGGCGGAGGAAGTGGAGGAGGAGCGGGCCATCGGACGCGGGACCGAACGCCGACGCCAGGGCGCGACAAGGAAAGAGCTGCGCCGCTCGTTGATCGACGTGCTCGTCGGGATGTTCTTCTCGAACGTCGTCATGTACTTCGTCATCCTGACGACCGCGGCCACGCTGCATCAGAGTGGTCAGACGAACATCACCACGGCTCGCGAAGCCGCCGAGGCGCTGCGCCCGCTGGCGGGCCCGGCGGCCTATTGGCTCTTCACATTGGGACTGGTCGGAACGGGGATGCTCGGCGTGCCGGTCCTTGCGGGGTCCTGCGCCTATACGATCGCGGAGGCCTTCCGCTGGCGTGGGTCACTCGAAGACACGCCGACGAGCGCGCGCCGCTTCTATGCGGTCGTGGCCATCGCGGTGCTCGTCGGCCTCCTGCTCAATATCGTCGGCATCAATGCGGTGGCCATGCTCTTCTGGTCCGCGGTGGTGAACGGCGTGCTGGCGCCGCCGCTGATTGTTCTGGTTCTGCTCCTGACGAGCAGTCGGGCGGTGATGGGGACGCGCGCCAATCCGCCACTTCTCCGCTGGCTGGGCTGGGCCACCGCGGCGACGATGAGCGCCGCCGCCGTCGCGATGATCGCCACGGCGTGGCTTTAAGCCCTCCTGGATCGGCCTCGCAGGAACTGCAGCACGAGCACGAGGAGCCCCACCACGAGCGCGAAGTGAATCACGCCGGGGGCGACGTGAAACACGAAGAACCCGAGCAACCACACGACGATCAGCACCACCCCAAGTGTCGCCAGCATGGCGTCATCTCCTGCCAGGAATCGGGCGCCCGGGCTGACGTCTCGTTGACGCCAGTGGTCGGGCGCTCGTTCCAGTTCCCGCCGCTACTACCGGGCAATCACTTCGAAGTTGAAGATCGAGCCCAGCTCGGCGTCCAGGATCGTGCCTCTTCCGTTGGCATACATGCCGAATTGTGTGTGTTCGCCGTAGCCGTCTTCGTAGCCGCGACGGAAGCCCTCGCGGAAGTAGAAGTTGTAGTCGTCCCGATCGACGTAGAAGCCGGCGTACCCGTAGTTGGCATCCCGATAGGCGAACGAGACCTCGTAGTTGGACGGCGAGTGGTCCATGCGATCGGCCTCGCCGGCACGGTAGCCCTGGTCATAACCGTAGTTCACGCCCTGCTTCAGCAGGTTCACGCCGTACTGATTGGTCTCGTAGGAACGGCCTCCGCGGGAGTACCGAAAGCTCGCCGGCGTCGAGAAGTAGGGGTCCCGGCCGTAGACGGAGGGATTCTGATGCTGGGCGGTCAGCTGCTGCTGATGGAGGCGATCCACGTACTGTCGCTGAACGGCGTACTGCGCGTTGCGATTCTGATGCTGCAGCTCTGCTGACTGCGGCTGGGCCACACGCTGCTGCTGATTCAGATGATCGCTGTACTGCGCCAGACGCTGCTTCTGCTGAGTGACCAGCGCCTGCTGATGCTGCTTGTTTCGCGCCTGGTCCTGCTTGGTCTGCGCCTGCTGCTGTTTCTGCTGTTCCTTCGGTGTCTGGTTCTGTCGGGGCGCGGCGTACGCCGATACGCTCAGCCCGATTATTGCCACCGCACCGATGCCCGCTGCCGCAACCAGCCTATTCGAGAAGTTCTTTCTCATCGCTCACCCCACTGCATGGTCCGTTTCCTAGGGGCGGCCTCCTGGACCGGGGACCGCCTGTCACGAGCCCGATTTCGCTCGCCCTACCCGCGGACGGGGGAGCGCTCCCACTCGCACTACGCAGGATAGGGCTCTTCCTGACGCGTGTCTGTGCTGTAGAGGACATCCGCGTCGATACCCCGCCGCGCGGTACGGCCGCCCCGATGCGTACACAAGTGGACAGACGCCGCGGCC
>PMKG01000413.1 GCA_003157675.1 Acidobacteriota bacterium | reverse complement strand
CGTTCTTCCTGAGGGCGTCGAGCGCGGCATAGACGAGGTCGAGGTCCACGTCCGGCGCCTCAGCACTGATCAGGTACGCGAACTTCGTGTCGTTGTTCCCCACGACGAGGTTGCCGCACTCGGCCCGCACCGCGTTGTAGATGTCCAGGATGCTGCGCTTCCCGTCGATGAAGTTGGTGACCTCGCTGGCCGCCAGGCCCGGCAGGCGACGCTGCTCGGTCCCGGCCCCTCGTTGCCCGCGTCCGCCGTCCGTGGCCTGCCGCTTCTTCGCCTCCTCGGAGTACACGCTGAACAGGCGCCGCGGTACGAGCCGGGAGTACTCGCGCTCCTTGTCGGTGAGCGCGATCGGCTCCGGTTTGACGCCGAGCGCGGCGGCACGCTCCGCNNGCTCCGCGTAGAGGCCCTCGAGGAGTTTCACATTCGCGTCGCGGGAGGCGTCGAGCGTCCCCACGAGCCGCGCCACCGTCGTCGTCACCTCGGGCGTCGGCGCCAGGCGTTGTACCGATTCGACGGCGCCCCTCGCCCGATTGTACGCGCCGGTCACCTTGGTCTGCGCGGCCTTGTACCGCTCCGACAGCAGTGCGGCGTCGCGGCCGAGCAGCCGGGCCGACAGGCGGGTGACCTCGGCGATCCACCTTTCGCCGTTGGTGGTCGACTCGAACGCCAGGTCGCGCGCCTGTTCCGGGCCGGCCGTCGCCAGGTAGTAGAACGCCGACGCCGCCATGAACCCGACGCGCTTGAGCTCGGTCGGATCCACGTAGTTCACTCGGTCCTCGCTGCTGTGGTAGAAGTTGTCGGGCCAGTAGTTGAACTGCATCGCGGGCACGCCGCCGGCGATGAACACCGAGTGGTCGCTTCCGGACGAGATGGCGGCCACGGGCGAGAGCCGGTAGTTGAACGGCGCGTCGAGGCCCTGCTCGGCGCGGATGTCGGACTGGTCCACGAGCTGCAGCAGGCTGGCCACCAGGTCGTTCAGGTAGCTCGGCCTCGAATCGGGCGTCATCTTCATCCGCAAGTACGTGTCGGTCAGCTTCGTGTTCGCGCCCGTCATGTCGAAGTTGATGGCCGCGAGCAGCCGATCCTGCAACTCGGAGTGGGCGAACATGTAGGCGGTCGAGCCGGAGATCTCCGGCCCCCACAGGAACCGGATCGTGCGCCGCGGCGGCGGCAGCTCGCCGGACTTGATGAGCCGCGCGAGCGTTCGGCCCACTTCGAGGATCGTGGCGGTACCAGTGCAGTTGTCGTTGGCGCCCGGCGTCGCGATCGTCTCGAAGGCGTGCGCCACCATCAGCACTTCACCCGCTGCCGGGTCGGTGCCCGGAATGGCAGCCGAGATCACGTTCATCTTCCCGGGAAAGGTCCGGCTGAGGACGTGCGCGCGCATCACGACCTTCTGGCCACGATCGATGAGATCGCGCAGGCGCAGGAACTGGCGCAGCGACAGCGCGAAACCGAAGCCCTTCTGGTCGGCCGGCACGCTGACGCTGTCCCAGCCGATCTGGTCGAGCGTGGCGCCGGGCGCCTGCGCGTTCACACCCGGGCTGCTGGTGCCGAGGACGCCGGCCGCGCCGTGCTGCCACGCGACGGTCGCCAGCGACCCGACCGACGCGCTGCCGAGCACGATCTTCCCCTTGACGTCCTTGCCCGCGTAATCCGGTTCCCGGCCCGCGCCAACGTAGACGACCTCCGTCTCGACGTCCGCGCTCCTGCTGCCCGGCGCGAGCGAGGTCGGCACCATCGTCAGGCTCGCGATCTTCTCCCGGGTCGGCTGGACGAGCCACAAGTCGCCTTCGACGCCGTCCCACACGTCGCCGGTCGGAAAGAAGTCGACGCGCACGTCCGACAGGCCGTACTGCCGCGCCATGTCGCTGAGGTAAGTGGTTTCGAAGAACTGATTCTGGTACTCCTCGGCCTGCCGATCCCGGTTGGCCGCGAGGAGCTGAACGTGCACGAGCGCCTGCTCTCCCGATACCTCGTTCAGGATCGGGTCACGAATGGCGGCCGGCACGAGACAGCGATCTCCCTGCACGCGGCCCTGCGCGATGACGCCGGCGGTGACGAGCAGCGGGACGACGACGAGGGCTAGGTAGCCGAGCGATCGACGCGAGCAGCGTGCGAGCATGAAGCTCCTTGTATGGGATGGGGGCAGGCACAGACCGTCCGACGACGGCGCAGTTTCACACAAAGCGAGGACAGTGGCAAGCTCGCAGCGGATCACGGTTGGAGAACCGGAGTGCGCTTTGGCTGGCAGCGGATTGGTGTGATCCGGCCGCCAGTCGCCAGTCGCCAGCCGTATGCCGAACCACGTCGATTCGGATAGACTGACGCGGAGGTTGCCCACGAGTCGCCGCTCGATCACGATTCTCGCGTTCGCCCTGGTCTACGTCTTCTGGGGCTCCACGTACCTCGGCATCCGCGTCGCGGTCGAACGCGTGCCCCCGATCCTGCTCGCCGGCTCGAGGTTCTCGGTGTCGGGCTCGCTGATGCTCGTCTTCTGCGCGCTGACCGGCCGGCGCGTTCGCGTCACCCGCCGTCAACTGCTCCAGCTCGGTTTCATCGGCGTGTTGCTGCTGAGCATCTCGAACTCCGTCCTGGCCTGGGCCGAGCTCTTCCTGCCGTCCGGACTCTCCGCGCTCCTGGTCGCCATCGTCCCCATCTGGTTCCTGCTGGTGGAGCGATTCGTCCTGCCAACCGGCGACAGGGTCCGGCCGTCCGGTGTCGCCGGCGTCGCGCTCGGCGGCCTGGGCGTCGCGGTGCTGTTCTGGCCGAAGATCGCGACCGGGCCGACGCTGGGGTGGGCCGAACTCGGCGCCTGCCTCGCCCTGCTCGGCTCGTCGTTCTGCTGGGCGTTCGGGTCGGTCCTCTCGCGCCGCTGGAAGGTCGCGGTCGACCCGCTGGTCGCGAGCGGCTGGCAGATGCTCTGTGCGGGCCTGATCAACGTCGGCGCGGCCACGCTGCTCGGCGAACACCATCGCGCCGTATGGAACGCCACCAGCATCGGCGCCATCGCGTATCTGGTCGTCTTCGGATCCTGGGTCGGCTACTCGGCCTACATCTGGCTGCTGCGCCACGTCGCGACGTCGAAGGTGGCGACCTACGCCTACGTCAACCCGGTCGTGGCCGTCCTGCTCGGCTGGGCGTTCCTCGGCGAGTCGCTCGATCGCTTCATCCTCATCGGCGCCGCGATCATCGTCCCCGCCGTCGCTCTCGTGACACGCTCCGAACACGCGGCCGACGCCGACGCGCCTGTCGCGGAAGCAGGGTGAACCCGATGGCCGAACTGCGCCGCAGCCTGACGCTCTTCGACATGACGATGATTGCGATCGGGGGCACGATCGGCTCGGGCATCTTCCTGACGCCGTCGCTGATCGCCCACGCGCTGCCTTCGCCCTGGCTGATCATGGCCGTGTGGGCGGTTGGCGGCCTCATGGCGATGTCGGGAGCGCTGACGTTCGCGGAACTGGCGGCGCTGATGCCTCGGGCCGGCGGCGAGTACGCGTATCTGACCGAAGCGTACGGCGGCCTGGTTGGCTTCCTCTTCGGCTGGGCGTACTTCCTCGTCGTCAACGCGGGCGGCCTGGGGGCTCTGAGCGTCGCGTTCGCCACCTACTTCGGCTACTTCGTGCCGCTCGGCGCGGCGGGCACGAAGGTCGTCGCCGTTTCGGGGCTGCTGCTGCTCACGGCCGTCAACGTGGTGGGCGTGAAGGCGGGCGCGATCTTCTCGGACGTGTTCACCGTCCTCAAGATCGCCGGCATCGCGGCGCTCGTGGCCGTGGGCTTCGCCTTCGGCTCGGCCCACACGACGAACTTCGCCTTTTCGGCCCCGACGATTCCGGGCGGCCTCGGCGCCGGCCTCGCGACCGCGATGGTCGGCGTGCTCTGGTCGACGGGGGGCTGGCAGCACGCCACCTACGCCACGGCCGAGGTCCGCGACCCGCGCCGAACGATCCCGCTGGCGATGATCGTCGGCACGGCGGCCGTCACGCTCATCTACATCCTGGTGAACGTCTCCTACATGTTCCTGCTGACGCCGCAGGAGATCGCAGCCTCCCCGCGCGTCGCCGCGGATGCAGTCTCCCGCGTATTCGGGACGGCCGGCGGCTCGGCCATCTCGCTCGCGATCTTCGTCTCGACGTTCGGCGTGGTCGGGATCTACACGCTCACGGCGCCGCGCATCTATTTTGCGATGGCGAACGAGGGGCTGTTCTTCAAACGGGTGGCCGAGGTGCATCCCCGCTTCCGGACGCCGGCGTTCGCCATCCTGGCGCAGTCGCTCTGGGCCGTGATGTTGATCCTCTTCTGGGGAACGTTCGAGAACCTGATTTCCTACGTCGTCTTCACCGACTGGATCTTCTTCGGCCTCGCCGCCGCGAGCGTGTTCATCTTCCGCCGGCGCCTGCCGGACGCCGAGCGGGTGTCGCGCGTGCCGTTCTATCCGTGGACGCCGCTGTTCTTCGTCGCGATGTCGGCGTGGTTCGTCGCGGTGACGCTCGTCCAGCGCCCGGCGCAGGCTTGGGCGGGCCTGCTGTTCCTGGCGCTGGGCGTGCCGGTCTATTTCTACTGGAAACGGCGCAAGGACGCCCTGCCGGCGGCAGCGGCACGGTAGGATGCCGCCATTTTCTCCCCGATTCGTCGATTGACGTCCCGCCAATCGAAGTGCCGCGTGTCATAATGGCGCCCTCGTGAAGTCGAACCCGCGGACGCATCGGTATTGCCTGCTCGCTCCGAGGACGTGTCCGCCAGCCGCTGGCGTGGGACTGGTACTCGGTGTCATCGTCACGCTGACGCTGGCCGGGTACGGTCAGTCGGCCGGAGCGACCGGGCAGCCCGGCCCACGAACCGCGGACGTCGCTCACCCATCCGCCGTCCCGAGAAGCAGTCGCCGCGTGGTGTCCGGACGCGCCTATCATTTCAACGGGTCCCCCATCCGGTACGGGTCAACACGATCGATTGGCGCGCTGAAGGTGGAAACGGAGCGCCGAGCCGCGGCTGCGGGCAACACGCTGGTCTTCGACATCCACGGGCACTTCTCGAAGGTAGACGACTACGTCCGGAAGATCGCCGCCGACTACGAGGAAGAGAGCGTCGATTTCCTGTGCCTCACCGGTTACAGCTGGGGCTCGTGTGTCAACGACGTGGCTGCTGCGCTCGAGAAGCGACACATCCCGGTCGATCTGCTCATCTACATCGATCCGATCAACTGGACGGCCCGGCGTCTGAGCTATGGGGACGTTCCACGCAACGTCCGCCGCGCGTATCGGTTCTTCACGAGCGATATCATGATCCACTCCCGGCGCGACATCGCCGCCGTGGATCCCGTTGACACGCAGTGCTGGAACGTCCGCGTGAAGACGCCCTGGCTTCTCTGGCCGATTCCTCTCGGGCGGCACATGTCGGCGCCGGGTCGCCTGACCCCGCTCATCGCCGAGTTGATCGTGCAGGCCATGAACGGGAATGCGGATGCCGTTCATTTCACCAAGCAGGTGGGGGTCGACCGAACCGGAGCGCCCGTCTACGAGGTGTCGAAGATGAACGGATGGCTCGTGGCGCCTGAGCCGACACGGTGGCCGCATGGACCGTCGGACGACGACCGGCCTGAGTCGTGTCCAGCGCCAACCCCATGAACTCGAGACGTCTGGCGCCAATCGGGTGCGGCCCTCGGACGTGTTAGCGGCTTACCTGAGAACCAGGTCTCCGAGGTTATCGGTGTCGTGCGCGAGCATCAGCGCCACGAGATCGGCCACGGTCATCGGACCGCGGGACGGTTCGAGGCCGATCCGGTTCAACTGCTCGGCCGAGCACCGGTCGAGCACATGCACCGTGTCGGCGCGCCTGGCCGCGAACACCGCGCGAGATTCCGCGGCCGTGAGCTTCACCACCGGCGCCGCGTGAGAGCCCGGCAGGGCCGGAAGCGCCGGCCTGTCGACCGTCAGCATCATCGAGAGACAGTCGCGGTACACCAGTTCCGCCGCCGCCAGCCGCGCCGCCACTTCCCCGGCCATGCGCTCGGCGTCGGCTGTTGACGCCGCGTGAGCCATCAGGTCCGCGGCGCGGACATCCAGGCGCCGAGGCGTGTCGGCCACGCCCTTGATCTGTATGAGTCA
>PMKG01000338.1 GCA_003157675.1 Acidobacteriota bacterium | reverse complement strand
GACGAGAAAGAGCGCGCCGAGCACGTGATGCTCGTCGATCTCGGGAGGAACGACATCGGCCGCGTCTCGGAGTACGGCACCGTCCGGGTGCCGCAGTTCATGGGACTCGAGCGTTACTCGCACGTGATGCACCTCGTGTCGGTCGTCGAGGGGAAACTCGCCGCCGACTGCGACCGCCTCGACGCGCTGGTCTCGTGCTTCCCGGCGGGCACCGTGTCGGGCGCCCCGAAGATCCGGGCGATGGAGATCATCGCCGAGCTCGAGCCCGACCGCCGCGGCCTCTACGCGGGCGCGATCGGGTATCTCGACTTCGCCGGCAACCTCGATTTCTGCATCGCGATTCGGACGATTGTGATGAGCGGGACCAGGGCCAGCGTCCAAGCGGGCGCGGGCATCGTCATCGACTCGAATCCGGCGGCCGAGTTCGAGGAGACGTGCAGCAAGGCGCGGGCCCTCACGCGGGCGCTCGAGCTGGCCTCGGAGGGGCTCTAGCCGTATGCGCGTGCTCGTGATCGACAACTACGACTCGTTCACGTTCAACCTGGTCCAGTACCTCGGCGAACTCGGCGCCGAACTGACGGTGCGGCGCAACGACCAGGTGACGCTCGACGAGATCGGGGCGATCGCGCCCGATCGGATTGTCGTCTCGCCCGGACCCGGCCATCCGGCCGAGGCAGGCATCGTCGTGGAGGTGCTCCGCCGCTTCGGCCCGACCGTCCCGCTGCTCGGCGTCTGCCTGGGCCACCAGGCGATCGGTCTCGCGTTCGGCGGAAGGATCGTGCGGGCGCCGCGTCCGGTGCACGGCAAAACGTCTCGCATCGAGCACGACGGACTCGGTGTCTTCGCCGGTGTGGCGTCGCCGTTCGAAGCGGCCCGCTATCACTCGTTGGTCGTGTCGGATGACGGCTGGCCATCCGACCTGGTGGCGTGCGCGCGGTCAGCCGACGACGGCCTGACCATGGGGCTGCGGCACAGGGAGTGGCCTGTGCACGGCGTGCAGTTTCACCCGGAGTCGATCCTGACCGGGCCCGGCCGGCAGATCCTCCGCAATTTCCTCCGCGGGTATTAGCGATGGTCCAGGAACTGCTCGAGAAGCTGACGCGGCGGGAGGACCTGACGAGCGAGGAGGCCTCGTCGGCCATGGCGGAGATCATGGACGGCCGCGCGACCGACGCCGCGATGGCGGCCTTCCTGATGGGGCTCGCGATGAAAGGGGAGCGTCCGGCCGAGATCGTCGGATTGGCGAGGGCGATGCGCGACCGGTCGGTGAAGCTCGCACTTTCGCGTGAAGACGCGATGGACCTGTGCGGCACGGGCGGCGACCGGGCCGGCACGTTCAACATCTCGTCGGTCGCCTCGCTGGTCGTCGCCGCGTGCGGCGTGCTCGTGGCCAAGCACGGCAACCGGTCGGTCTCCAGCCGCTGCGGCAGCGCCGATCTCTTCGAGGCGCTCGGCGTGCCGGTCGCGCTGCCGCCCGCCGTGGTCGAGCTGATGCTGGACGAAGCGGGGATGGCGTTTCTGTTCGCGCCGGTGTTCCACCCGTCCATGCGCCACGCGGCGCCGGTGCGCCGCGCGCTTGGGATCCGCACGGCGTTCAACCTGCTCGGGCCGCTCACCAACCCGGTCGGGCCACGCCGCCAGGTCGTCGGCGTGCCGCGGCCGGAGCTGACCGAGCTCATCGCCCGCTCGCTGGCGCTGCTCGGGTCCGACCGCGCGTGGGTCGTGCACAGCGCCGATGGTCTGGACGAGATTTCGACGGTCGGCTACACCAAGGTGTCCGAGTGCCGCCAGGGGGCCGTGAACACGTTTTACATCCACCCGGCCGACTACGGGTTGCCGCGGGCCGCGCCCGAGTCGATTCGTGGCGGCGACGCCGCCACCAACGCGGCGATCGCCCGCGACGTGCTCGGCGGCGGCCGCGGAGCGCCGCGCGAGATCGTGCTGCTCAACGCCGCGGCCGCGCTGCTCGTGGCCGGCACGGTCCCGACGATGGCCGAGGGGATCGAGCGGGCGGCCGACGCCATCGACAGCGGGCACGCGGCCGGGGTTCTCGCCCGGATGGCGGCTCTCTCCGCGGGTGTAGAGTCGTGAGCCGGCCGCGCGGTCCCGATTTGCTCGGCGCCATCGTCGCGGCCACCCGCCGAGGCGTGGAGGTCCGGCGGGCGCACGTGCCCGAAGCGCGCATCGCGGAGGCCGCGAGCAGTCGGAATCCATCTGGCGACGAGTTCGTTGCGGTGTTGGCCCGGTCGGATCGGTTGAACGTGATCGCGGAGTGCAAGCGCCGCTCGCCGAGCCGCGGCGTGCTGCGCGCAAGCTACGACGCGGCCGGTATTGCCGTCGGCTACGAGGCCGGCGGCGCGGCCGCGGTGTCCGTGCTCACCGAGCCCGCGTTCTTCGACGGCTCGCTCGACGACCTTCGAGCGGTCAGGGCGTGCGTCCGCCTGCCGCTGCTCCGGAAGGACTTCATCGTCGATCGGTATCAGCTTTTCGAGTCCAGGGCCGCGGGCGCGGACGCGGTGCTCCTGATCGTGGCGGCCCTCGAGCCGGAAGCGTTCCGGACCCTGCACGCCCTCGTCGGCGAACTCGGTTTGGCAGCGCTGGTGGAAGTCCATCGCCGGGCCGAGCTCGACGTCGCGCTTGGCGTCGGCCCGCGCCTCATCGGGGTGAACAACCGGGACCTCGCCACGCTCGAGGTCGACGTCGAGGCGGCCGCGCGGCTCGTCGACGAGATACCGGATGAGGTCGTGGCCGTCGCCGAGAGCGGGCTGAGAACCCACGACGATCTCGTCCGCCTGCGTGCCGCCGGGTACGACGGGTTCCTGGTGGGAGAGCGGCTGGTGACCGCGGCCGACCCCGGCCGGACCCTGAACGAGTTGCTGACATGTTCGTGAAGATCTGCGGAATCACTCGGGCGGAGGATGCGCTGCTCGCGGCGGAGCTGGGCGCGTCGGCGATCGGGTTCGTGTTCAGCCAGGCCAGCCCCCGGTTCATCTCCCCTGAACGCGCGAAGGCCATCGTCGATCGGCTGCCGGCCTGCGTGTCGGCGGTCGGCGTGTTCGTCGACGACGACGCCGACCTCATCCGTCGCACCGCAGCCCTGGTGGGACTGTCCGCCGTCCAGCTCCACGGACGCGAGACGCCCGAGGCCGCCCGGTCGCTCGGCCTGCGCGTCATGAAGGCGCTGACGGCGGACGCGGCGGCGCTCTCATCGCTTGAGAGCTGGCCGCTCTCGATCACGATTCTCGCGGATGCGGCGGACGGGGATCGGCGGGGCGGCACGGGGAAGAGGGCCGACTGGGCGGTCGCTCGCGAGATGGCCCGACGCCGGTCGCTCTTCCTCGCGGGCGGACTGGACGCGGCGAACGTCGCGCAGGCGATTCGCGAGGTGCGCCCGGTCGGCATGGACGTGTCGTCGGGTGTCGAGTCCACGCCCGGCGTCAAGGATGCCGCCGCGATGAGGCGGTTCTTCGATGCCGTTCGCCGGGAGACCGACGGAGGGCTGCCGCCCTTCGGCCGCCGGGACCCGGACGCGCGCGGTTACTTCGGGAGTTTCGGCGGCCGCTTCGTGCCCGAGACGCTGGTCGCGCCGGTCGAGGAA
>PMKG01000328.1 GCA_003157675.1 Acidobacteriota bacterium | reverse complement strand
TGCGCGAGAGCGAGGAGCGTTTCCGCGCGTTCATGGACAACAGCCCGGCGCTGGCGTTTGTCAGGACTGACGCGGGCGACATGATCTACGCCAACGCGACGCTGGAGCGCGCGTTCGACCTCGGCCCCGGCGGCTGGCGCGGTCAGCCGTCGTCGAGGTTCTGGTCGCGGGAACTGGCCGGCCGGCTCGATCGCGACGACGCCCACGTGCTGGGCGGCGGCGCCCCGGAGGAGTCGGTCGACACGGTCGTGCTGGCCGACGGGCGCGAGCGTTACTGGCTGAGAGTCACCTTCCCGCTGGCCGACGCGAGCGGTCGGCTGCTGGCGGCCACGCTGGCGTTCGACCTCACCGAGTGGCGGCAGATCCAGGCACAGCTCGCGCGGGCCGAGCGACGCTACACGCAACTGGTCGATCAGGCGTCGGACGGCATCGCCATCGCGGACGGTGACCTCCGGCTCGTCGAGGTCAATGCCGCCGTCTGCCGGATGACCGGCCACACGCGCGAGGAACTGCTCGGGCGGAACGTCGCCGACCTGGTCATGCCCGACGAGCTGGCGACGCTTCAGACGTCGCACGATGCAGTCCGCGCCGGACGGGCCGTCGTTATCGAACGGCGCATACGCCGGAAGGACGGGAGCGTGCTGCACGTCGAGGTCAGTGCCCGCCCGTTCGAGAAGACCGGCGTGCAGGCGATCATCCGCGACGCGTCGACGCGCCACGAGGCCGAGCAGGCGCTGCGCGAGAGCGAGGAGCGGTTCAGGCTCCTCTACCAGTATCTGCCGCTGGCCTACCACTCGGTCTCCGAGCACGGCACGATCGTGATGGTGAACGACGCCTGGCTGGCCTTGACGCGCCTGTCGCGCGGCCGGGCCGTGGGGCGACGGTTCGCCGACCTGCTCACGCCGCAAAGCGCGGCCGTCTATGAGGCACGGTTCACGCAGCCGATCGCGAGCGCCGACGTCCACGACCTCGAGGTGACGCTGGTGCGCGGCGACCAGTCGCTCGTCACCGTCACGCTGGACGGGCGGCGGGGGCAGGACGCGGAGGGTGAAATCCGCGTGCACTGCGCGCTGCGGGACGTCACCGAGGCCCGCCTGGCCGACGCGCGCCTGCGGGAGAGCGAGTCGCGCTACCGCACGCTGTTCGCCGAGAGCCCGGTGTCGCTCTGGGAAGAGGATTTCTCGGGGATCAGGCGCTACTTCGACCGGCTGCGCGCGCTCGGCGTCACCGACTTCGACGAGCACTTCACGGCCAACCCCGACGAACTCGCCGATTGCGTCGAATCGGTGCGGGTGGTCGACGTCAATCGCGCCACGCTCACGCTCTACGGCGCCGAGAGCCGGTCGCAGCTGCTGGCGGGCCTCGACCGGATCCTCGGCGACGACGGGCGCGAGGTCTTCCGCCGATCGATCCTCGCGCTGGCGAGGGGGGAGCGCTCCTGGGAGAGCGAGGGGGTCAACTACACGCTCAACGGCGACCCGATCCGGCTCGCCCTTCAGTGGTCGGTCGCCCCGGGCGCCGAGCGGACGTGGTCCCGGATCCTAGTGTCGGCCATGGACATCACCGACCGGCTGCGCGTCGAGGGCGCGCTCCGCGAGTCCGAGGCCCGCTTCGAGCGGATCTTCCGGTCGGCGCCGGGACTGATGGGGATCACCCGGCGGCTGGACGGCCGGTTCCTCGACGTCAACGACGTGTTCCTCCGCGAGCTGGGCTACGTGCGTGAAGCGGTCATCGGCCGGACGGTCGAGGAGTTGGGGCTGCGGGCGGATCCGGCCGACACCAACGCGCTGGCCGCTCTGGGCCGGCAGGGGGTGATCCACAGCCTCGAAGTGCGCCTGCGCCGTCGATCGGGCGGCATCTTCGAGGGGTTGGTCTCGGTGGTGCCGCTCACCGTCGCGGGCGAGGACTGCCTGCTTCTCCACGCCGTCGACACGACGGCGCGCCGTCGCGCCGAGCAGGCCAGCCGCGAGAGCCAGCGGATGCTCGCCACGCTGATGAGCAACCTGCCGGGCATGGCGTACCAGGGCTGCGACGATCCCGAGCGCACGCTGCTGTTTGTCAGCGACGGGTGCACGGACCTGACGGGTTACGCGGCGTTCGACCTGATCGGCAACCGGCGCCTGTCCTACGCCAGCTTAATCCACGACGACGACCGGGAGGCTGTCTTTGCCGGCCTGCGCAAGGCCATTGCCCAGGGGAGGCCGTACCGGCTCAATTACCGGATTCTTCAGGCGGGCGGGCAGACGCGCTGGGTGCGGGAGCAGGGGCGCGTCGGGCTCTCGTCGGCCGGCCAGCCGCTCACGCTCGAAGGCTTCGTGTCGGATATCACCGACCGCAAACGTCTTGAAGAGGACCTGGAGCGGAGCACCGAGCAGCTCCGCCAGGCGCAGAGACTGGAAGCGGTGGGGCGCCTCGCCGGCGGCGTCGCGCACGACNNTTCAACAACCTGCTCACGGCGATCCTCGGCTACTCCGATCTCGTGCTGCACAAGCTCGCGCCGACCGACCCGCTGGCCCGGCGGGTGGAGGAGATCCGCCACGCCGGCGAACGCGCGGCCAGCCTGACGCGCAAGCTGCTCGCCTTCACCCGCAGGCAGATCACCGCTCCCAGCGTGTTCGAGCTCGACGGCGTCTTCGAGGACCTCGCGCCGATCCTGCGCCGGCTGAT
>PMKG01000057.1 GCA_003157675.1 Acidobacteriota bacterium | reverse complement strand
GTGGACGACGTGCTGGCGACCGGCGGGACGGCGCGCGCGGCCGCGCGGCTCGTCAAGAGCCTCCGCGGTGACCTGTACGGTCTCGCGTTCCTCATCGAACTCGAGGCGCTGGGCGGCCGCAAGCTCCTCGAAGGGGAGCAGGTCTACTCGGTCCTCAAGTACTGAACGGGGGGGATGGCAGGCAGTAGGCGGTAGGGAAGGCGGTAGGCGGTACGTAGGGCGGGCCTTTAAGGCCTGCCGAGTAGTGGCCAGTGGCTAGCGGAACTCCCGTGTAATAATTGCAGCCCAGGCGCCCGTAGCTCAGCAGGATAGAGCATCGGTTTCCTAAACCGGGGGTCGCGTGTTCGAGTCACGCCGGGCGCACCACTTCTAGCCGGTCAACGTAAGCACAATTGGGCGGGAGAGCGCGCGCCGCCATGTCACAATGCGGGCGAAAGGGAAGTTGTGTCTCCCGGGTTTCGTTCTCCTGGAGGCAATCGTGCGGTTCGTGTTGATTGGGATCCTCTGCGTAGCGTGTCTGCAGCCTGTCACCGCCTCGAGCTCCGAACGGGAGGTGACGTTCGCCGGTGTCGGTGGGCTGATGTTGCGGGGAACGCTGCGGCTGCCCGAGGCGGCGAAGGGCAGTGTGCCATGCGCGCTTCTACTTCCTGGCTCCGGGCCGACAGATCGCGAGGGAAACCAGCCGAACCTTGCCTCGGACCTGCGCAAGCAGATCGCCGAGCGGCTGACGGCGGAAGGCTACGCGTCTCTCAAGTTTGACAAGCGCGCCGTCCGTGGCTACGCCGCATCCTGGCCAGTCCGACCAGGATCGTGCCGACCTACCTGGGACCGGTGCTCGTCGTGCAGGGAGAGAAGGACATCCAGATCTCCGCGACTCGCGATGCACCGCCACTCGTTGCGGCCCTGAAAGCTCGCAGCCGGGGAAGTGTCGACATCGCTGTCGTGCCATCCGCGAGCCATCAGTTGAAGAGGGTCGGTGATGAGAACATCGACCCTGGCATCGCCGGGCCGGTCGTCCCGCAGGCACTCGGCGCGATCGCGGCGTGGATGAAGAAGATCTTTCCCTGACACGGCGCCTGCCGCATGTAGGATACGTGGGCGGTCAAGGAGGTGTCCCGATGCGCTGGCTGGTATGTACCCTATCCGTCCTCACGATGTGCGCCACCGTGAGCCCCGCGTCTGCCCGGCAGCCGCAGGCCTCGCCCCCCGCGTCGGTCAACCAGATGCCTACGGTGACGAAGGTGCCGACCGCTGCGCTGCCGTCGCCCACGTTCGACGCAACCACGGCCACCAACGCATACATGGCGCAGATCCCCGCGGCGGCGACGGCCCGTTCCGACGCCTACTTCGAGGGCGGGTACTGGATCGTGGGCTGGACTTTTCTCTACGGCGTCGCGGTGGCGCTCCTCCTGCTGTTCTTCCGCTGGTCTGCAGCGTTCCGCAGTCTGGCAGAACGCATCACACGACCGAGGCCCCTCCAGACCGGTCTCTACTGGTTCCAGTACCTGGCGGCGACGACACTGTTGAGCGCGCCGTTCGTGTTCTACACGGACTATGTTCGCGAACACCAGTACGGCATGGCGACGCAGAGCCTGGGACCGTGGTTAGGGGACCAGGGCAAGGGGTTCCTCCTGGGTTTGGTGCTCGGGGGCATTGTCGCGATGGTGCTGTTCGGCCTCGTCCGTCGCCTGGCTCGCACCTGGTGGATCTGGGGCGCCCTGGTGACGATGGTGTTCCTAATTGTCACGGTGATGATCGGCCCGGTCTACCTCCAGCCGATTTTCATCAAAGTGACCCGGCTCGACGATCCCAAGGTGACCGGACCTATCCTGAGCCTGGCGCGCGCCAACGGGATTCCAGCCCGGGACGTCTGGGAAATCGACGCGTCGCGCCAGACGACGCGCATGAGCGCGAATGTCAGCGGCCTGGGCAACACGCTGCGGATTACGCTGAACGACAACCTGCTCCGCCGCGGGTCCCAGGAGGAAATCCAGGCGGTCATGGCGCACGAGATGGGGCACTACGTCCTCAATCACGTGCCCAAGATGCTGATGTTCTTTCTGATCGTCGTCGTCGTGGCGTTCGCGTGGCTGCGCTGGTCGTTGACGTGGTGCCTGGCGCGATGGGGAGCGAGGTGGCAGATTCGCGGCGTCGGCGACACGGCCGTGCTGCCGCTGGTCGTCCTGCTCGTCTCCGTGTACGGCTTCCTGCTGACCCCGCTCATGAACACGTTCATCCGGAGCCAGGAGTGCGAAGCCGACATGTACGGGCTGAACGCGGCCCGGCAGCCCGACGGATTCGCGCAGGCGGCCATTCATCTGGGCGAGTACAGGAAGATGCATCCCGGCGCCATCGAGGAGTGGATCTTCTTCGACCACCCGAGCGGCTACAACCGCATCTTCGCGGCGATGCGGTGGAAGAAGGAGAACCTGCAGTTGTTCGCCGGGCCGGCGTCGCAGAAAGGCCCGGCTGGGAATTGAGCCGCTGACAGATTCCCGTTCGAGTGCTTGGCCGTCGCACTGAACCGCGCTTCAGAAACTCTTCAGTTTTGAGGCTCGGGCCAGGGTGGTAGAGTCCGGCGGCGTATGCGCGAGAATCGACTCACGGCGGTTACCGAGACCCACGTTCACCTGCGAGGAAGCCTATGAAGAGATGCGTGCTCACCGTGTTGATGGTCCTCGTCGTTGCCGGCCTTGGCGCGCCTCGCGTCGGCTCGGCGCAGACCTTCAAGGTCGAGAAGTTCGACATCAAGGGCGGCGGCGGCACCGATTACGTCGCCGTCGAAGCTGCCACCGGGCGCGTCTTCGTCTCGCGCAGCACCCACATGATGGTCGTCGAAGGGGCCACCGGCAAGGTGCTCGGCGACATCCCGAACACGCCGGGCGTGCACGGCGCCGGCCTCGTCACCAAGTACAACCACGGCTTCACGACGAACGGCGGGGACCAGACGGTCACCATGTTCGACCTGAAGACGCTGGCCGTGATCAAGCAGATCCAGGTCGGCCCCGGCCTCGACGGCA
>PMKG01000471.1 GCA_003157675.1 Acidobacteriota bacterium | reverse complement strand
ATGGAGCAGTTCCTGGACCGCTTCGTCCGCAACGCTGGCCGATAACGTCACCGTCGACGGCGGGCGCCCGGAAGGCGCCCGCCCGACCGTTCGCGCCGACCGTCACCAATGGACCAGGAACCGAGCGATCGCTCGCCGACCGTCACCACGGGCGGGCTCTTCCACGTCGGCACGGTCGACGTCCTGGCGATCGTCTACGCGGTCTCGTTCTACCTCTGGCTCCTGCTCAGGACGCCGGGCACGGCCGCCAGCGAACTCGTCGGCGCGCTCGCCTTCTATCCGCTCGGCCTGGCTGTCGCGTGGGCCAGTTGGAGCAATTCGCGGCTGCCGGGTCTCGACCGGAGGACGCGACGCGCGTGGTGGCTGTTCGCCGTGGCGTCGCTGGTCTTGTTCGTGGGCGGAAACGCCAGCGATTTCCTGTCCCGCCTGGCCGGGACCCAGATGGAGCCGGCCTGGATCGGCAGCCTCCGGGTGATCCACAGCGCGGTGCTCGTGGCGGCGTGCCTGGTGCTTCCGGCGCGGCGTTTCGAGCGCCAGGCCCGCGTGCGATTCCTGCTCGACGCGTCGCTCATCGTCCTCGCGGGACTGGCCGTCGCCTCATACTTCGCCCTCAAGCTGTGGTCGCGCGTCCCGGAGTACGAGTCGCTTCCGGTCGCCCTGAGTGGCCACGCGATCGACTGCGCGGTGTTCGTCCTCGCCGCCGTCGGGTCCGTCCGAAAACGGGATCAGGGCAGCCGGGCCGCCCTCATGTGCTGGGCCCTGGCCGTGTCGACCTACGTCGCGGCGAACTACGCGCTCGTCAGTGGGTTGTCCGGCCCGGAACGGTCGACGTATCGCCCCGGCGACGCGGTCGACGCCCTCTGGTTCGGCGCGTGGGTGTTCCGCTGGCTCGCGGCCCGGGCGTCACGCTACTGGTACGAGCGGGACCGGGTGATGGCGGATCGGATGGAAGACCCGGCCGCAGCGGAGTACGAGAGCTCGAAGTTCTCCTACCTGGTCGTGGCCGGGGCGTTCCTTCTGCTGATCGGCAGGATCTCCGTGCACGACCAGCAGTTTCTTAGCGTGCTGGCCTTCTCGACGGCGGTGATATTCGCCCTGCTCGCGGTCCGCCAGATCGCGGAGTTGCAGGAAAACGATCGGCTCTTCGCGCAGCAGCTCGCCCAGGAATCCAGGTTTCAGTCGCTGGTCCAGCGCTCCTCCGACATCACGCTGGTCGTCGATGCCGGCGGCACCATCGCGTACGCGAGCCCCGCCGCCGCGCGGGTCTTCGGCGAGGACTCGCCGGTCCGGGCCGGCAGCCGTTTCGGCGACGTCATTCGCGAGGACGACCGGGCGGCGGTCGGTCCGGTGGTGGCCACCGGACGCGGGCCCCACCGGCTGATCTTCCACCTGCCGGCGCCCCAGGGCGAGTGGCTCGAGATCGAAGCGCTTTGGACGGATCTTCGGGACGACCCGGCCGTCGGCGGCTTCGTGATCAACTGCCGCGACATCACCGTCGGGTCCGAGCTGAAGCGGCAGCTGCGTCACAGGCAGAGGCTCGACGCGGTCGGCCGTCTGGCCGACGGCCTGGCGCACGACGTCAACAACTCGCTGACGATCATCCGCGGCGTCGCCGACCTGCTCGACGCCGAGATTCCAGGTGGCTCGCCGGCCTCCGAGGACCTCTGCCACATCCGCCAGGCGGTCGATCGCGCCGGCCACCTGACCAAGCGGGTGCTGGCGTTCAGCCGCCGGCGGCCGGCCCGGCGCGAGGTGATCGACCTCAATACGCTCGTCCAGGGCTTGTTCTCGGTGCTTCGCCAGTCGGTGACGCCGCTCGTGGACGTGAGGCTCACGCTGGCGGCGGATCTGTGGGCGGTGCGCGCGGACGCCGGGCAGCTCGAACAGGTGCTGGTCAACCTGGCGACCAACGCCCGGGATGCCATGCCTGGCGGCGGCACGCTCGCGATCCTCACGTCAAACCGGCGGATCGAGGCCCCATCGCCGGAGGCCGGTTCCACTCCCCCGGGCGATTACGTCTCGGTGGAGGTCGTCGACCGCGGCGTCGGCATGGCGCCCGAAGTGCTCGGCCGGATCTTCGAGCCGTTCTTCTCGACCAAGGCGCACGGCGCAGGCATGGGACTCGGCCTCGCGATGGTGCGGGACATCATGCGCGACGCCGAGGGACACGTACTAGTCGAGAGCCGACCCGGGTCCGGCTCCACGTTCACGCTCCTGCTCCCGCGATCCCTCGAACCGGTGGCGGCCGCCGAGGAGCAGGCCGGGGCCGCAGTTCGCCCCGCGATCCCGTACACGGTGCTCCTGGTCGACGACGAGACGTTCGTGCGGAACGTGACCCGCCGGATGCTCGAGCGGCACGGGTATCGCGTCGTCGAGGCGGAGGGCGGGCCGCAGGCGCTCGCCCTCCTCGACGACCCGTCCGCCGAGTTCGACGTGCTCCTGACCGACCTCGTGATGCCCGGCGTTCACGGGCGCCAGCTCATCGCCCGCTGCGGAGAGCTGCGGCCGTCGGTGCCGGTCGTCTGCATGACGGGCTTCGCGGGCGAGCGCGGGGACCTGCATCAGTACGGCAGTAATCTCGTGGAGGTCCTCTTCAAGCCCTTTACCGCGGAAGGCCTCGCCCGGGCCATCGCCGCGGCGCTCGCGGCGCGGGGTGTCTCGTGAGAGCCGCGTGGGAACAGTTGGACCGCCTGGATCTTGCCGCGGCAATCTATGCAGCCGTCTACCTCGTCTTTCTGCTGGCCCGAGGGCTGGGCCTCGGCGGGCCCGATCTCGCGGGGGTGGCCTTCCTGCCGCTGGGCCTGATCGTCGGGTGGGCGAACTGGCGGAACTCCCGCGCGAAGGGCATCGACCATCGCACGCGCCTTGCGTGGCAACTGCTGGCGCTCGCGTCGATCATGCTGTGGGGCGCCGGCAGCGCCTGGACGCTCTCGATCACGACGGGGGGCGGCTCTCCTGCCTGGGTCGACTCGGTGACGCTCGGGCGGGAGGTCGTGCTCATTGCGGGCTATCTCTGCTTCCCGGGGCGGCAACTGCCGCGCCACGGCCGCACGCGGTTCAATCTCGATGCCGCGCTCGTCATCGTCGCCGGGTTCGTCATCGCCTTCTATTTCAGTTTCAGGCTGTTCCTCATCGATCCTGCCGAGACCACGGCCCTGGCGATCGTCGAGTCGTCGCTCGACTGGGCCCTGCTCGCCGTGGCCGGCATCGGCGTGCTGCAGAAGCGCGACCCGGAAATCCGCCAGGCCATGCTGTTGCTGCTCGGCGCGAACCTCGCCTACATCGCCGCCAACTCGGTGCTCGTCAGTCTGCCCGCCTATCACACCGGCGACCCGGTGGACGCGCTGTGGTTCTCGGCCTGGGCGCTGCGCTGGGTCGCCGCGCGCCGGGTCTGGCGGCACTACGCCTCGGGCCGGGCCGTCCAGACGGCAGACACGAGCGAGCGCGGCTATCGGAGCAGCCGGCTTTCGTACGTCATGGTGGGCGGCGCGCTGGTGCTGATGCTGTCCCGGGTGGTCGCGAAAGACGACGCGTTCCTCCAGGCCGTCGCGGTGGCGGCCCTGATGATGGGCACCCTGCTGGTGCTCCGCCAGTTCGCCGAGATCGAGGAGAACCGGCGTCTCTTCCGGGCGCAGATCCAGCGCGAGTCGCGGTTCCGGTCGGTGGTGCAGAACTCGTCCGACGTCGTGCTCATCGTCGGCCCGGACGGCGTCATCACCTATGTCAGCCCGTCGGTCGATCGGGAGTGCGGCGGGAGGGCGCAGGTCGTGGTCGGAGCGCCCTTCCGGGAACTGCTGCCTCGCGAGGACGCCGGGGTTGTCGACGCCGTGCTCGCCGGCAATCCCCAGGCCGCGCCGCAGTTCGAGACGCGCATCGAGATCACGCCCGGCGGCTGGCGAGATGTCGAGATGGCGTGGACCGATCTTCGCCGGGATCCATCGGTCGGCGGCATCGTGGTCAGCTGCCGGGACATCGCCGAGCGGCACGAGTACGAGCGCTACCTGCGCCAGGCGCAGGAGCTGGACGCCGTCAGCCATCTCGCCGGCGGCCTCGCCCACGATCTGAACAACCTGCTGACCGTGATCCGCGGCTACGCCGAGCTGTTGCGGTCGGAGTGGTCCGAGGACTCGCCGTTCACCGCCGACCTCGGCCAGGTGGTGGCCGCCGTCGATCGCGCGGCCAGCGTGACGGCCAGGATCCTGGCCTTCAGCCGGAAGCAGCCCGTCCGCCGGAGGCGTCTCGACCTGAACACCGTCATCGACGACGTGGAGCCGATGCTGAGCCACGTGACCAGAGAGCCCGTGGAGATCCGGCTGAGGCTCGACCCGTCGCTCTGGCCGGTGAGGGCCGACCAAGGCCAGATGGAACAGGTGCTGGTCAACCTGGTGTCCAACGCGGGCGACGCCATGCCCCGGGGAGGCGACATCCAGGTCGCCACCTCGAACCGCACGATCGGGCCGGCGACTCCGGAGGCGGGTGACCTGCCGGCCGGCGACTACGTCGCGCTGACGGTCGCCGATCGCGGGGTCGGCATGAGCCCCGAAGTCTCGGCGAGGGCGTTCGAGCCGTTCTTCTCCACCAAGCCGTCCGGCCAGGGACTCGGCCTCGGCCTCGCGGTCGTGCGCGGCATCGTCAGCGACATGGACGGCCACGTCTCGGTGGAGAGCCGGGAAGGAAGCGGGTCGACGTTCACGGTGCTGTTGCCTCGGGCCGAGGCAGAGTAGGATTGTTCGCCATGGCGAATGCGGTGGTCCTCAGGAATCTGACCAAGACGTTCGGTGAAACGACGGCCGTTTCGCGCCTCGATCTGACGGTGCCGACCGGCGCTCTGTACGGCGTCATCGGCCCGAACGGCGCCGGCAAGACGACGATGATCCGGATGATCCTGTCGATCCTCTTTCCGGACGAGGGCGACTTGTCGGTGCTCGGCCACCCGACGGCGCTCCAGGCCAAGGACCGGATCGGCTACCTGCCCGAGGAGCGCGGCCTCTACAAGCGGATGCGCGTCGGCGACTTCCTCGTCTACATGGCGCGGCTGAAAGGGCTGGACGGGCAGGGCCTGCGCGGCGAGGTCCAGAAGTGGCTCGAGCGGGTGGACCTCCTGGACTGCGAGCACAAACGCTGCCAGGAGCTGTCGAAGGGCATGCAGCAGAAGGTGCAGCTCATCGCGGCGGTGATTCACCGTCCCGACCTGCTGGTCCTCGACGAACCCTTCAGCGGCCTCGACCCGATGAACCAGCGGCAACTGCGCGACCTCGTGCTCGAGGAGCACCGGCGGGGCGCCACCATCCTCTTCTCGACCCACATCATGACGCACGCCGAGCAGCTGTGCGACCACGTGGTGATGATCCATCGCGGCCAGAAGGTTCTGGATCGCCCGATGGCCGAGATCCGGGACACGTTCGATCCGCATCGGATCCTGTTCGAGCCGCTCGACCCCGGCGCCGACGCCGCGACGCTCAGATCGATGGCCGGGGTCGTGTCGATCACCACGGACAACTCGACTTGGGACGTGGCGCTCGACCCGGGCGCCAGCGCGGCCGATGTGATCCCGCGGCTGGTCGCGGCCGTCACGCCATCACGCGTCGAGATCCGGCGGCCCACGCTCGAGGACGTGTTCGTCAGCATCGTGAGTGGCGGCGCCGCGGCTGCCGTGGACGATGACGCGCGGCTGCGGGCGGCGGTGCGCGACGGAGGGTCGGAGGTGCGGCGATGAAGAAGATTCGCTCTGTCGCGGGGCGCGAGTTCATGGCGACGGTGACCACCAAGGGGTTCGTCTTCGGGATCCTGATCGCGCCCCTGCTCATCGGCCTCCTCATCGCCACCGTGCCGCGCTACCTGACCAAGGCCCCGCCGAAGATCGAGGGACAGGTGGTTGTCATCGATCCCACCGGCGCGGTGACCGAGGGACTGACGGCGTACTTGACGCCCGAACGGTTCGCGGAACGACGGCAGAAGACGAGCCTGGAGATCGAGAAGGCCACGCCCGAGGTGATCCGGAGCCGGACGTCCGCCGTGCCCGGCGCCCGGACCGCCGTCAAGCAGTCGATCGACGACGCGCTCGGATCGGTCCCTCGCCTGCAGGTGGTCGCGCTGCCCGGCGGGAGCGATCAGGAAGCGGCAAAGGCGCCGCTGAAGGTGCCGCTGCCCGACCACGGCGCCGGGCCGGACACGAGGCTCGCGGTCATTATCGTGGATGCGGATGCCGTTCGGCCGGCGGACGGAAGAGACACCTACGGCACCTACGAGCTGTTCGTCCGGGACAAGCTCGACGATCGGCTCGTGGACGACCTTCACGCCGGCATGCGCGACGCGATCGTCGCGTCCCGGCTGCAGGTCGCCGGCTTCGACGGCGGGCGAATCAGGGTCCTCACGTCGGTGCCCCGGCCGGATTCCCGGACGGTCACCGCGGAGGGGGAGCGCACCACGAACAAAGAGCTGAACATCCTCCTCCCCGCCGCGTTCATGATCCTGCTGCTCGTGTCGGTCATGACGAGCGGCCAGTATCTGCTCACGTCCACCGTCGAGGAGAAGTCGAACCGGGTCGTCGAGGTGCTGCTGTCGGCCGTGTCGCCAATGGAGCTGATGACCGGCAAGATCCTCGGGCAGATGGCCGTGGGGCTGCTCGTGCTGGCGCTCTACGCCGGCCTCGGCGTGCTGGCGCTCGTGTCGTTCGCGACGCTCGGCCTGGTGGATCCGTTCCTGCTCGTGTTCCTCCTCATCTTCTTCGTGCTGGCGTACTTCATCTTCGCGTCGATGATGGCGGCCATCGGGTCGGCGGTCAACGAGATGCGCGAAGCGCAGTCGCTGATGACGCCGATCATGATGATCCTGATGGTTCCCTGGATGCTCTGGTTGCCGCTCAGCCGGGAGCCCAACTCGCTGCTCGCGATCGTGCTCAGCTTCGTGCCGCCGTTCAGCAGCTTCGTCATGCTGCTGCGGATGACCTCGGTCTCGCCGCCGCCGATGTGGCAGGCGTGGGCCTCGGTCGCCGTCGGCGCGGTCGGCGTCTACGGGGCGCTGTGGTTCGCCGCCAAGGTGTTCAAGGTCGGACTGCTGATGTACGGCAAGCCGCCCACGTTCGGGACGCTCATCAAATGGGCGAGGATGTCGTAGGGCGGCTACGCCCGCGAGCCGGATGTTGGGATTAGAATATCCGCCGTGACGTACGACCACCTGGTGAGGCTGATTCGCCGGCGCATCGCCGCAACGCCCGACGGCGTGGCGATGCGCTATGCGGACGGCCCCGAGTGGCGGGAGATCACCTACGGCCGGCTCGGCGCCCACGTCGACGCCGTCGCGTCCTGGCTCATCGACGCCGGCGTCCGGCGCGGCGACCGCGTGGCCATCTTCGCGGCGAACACGCCGTGGTGGACGATCGCCGACCTGGCCACACTGGCCGCCGGGGCCGTCACCGTTCCCATCTACCCGACCAATACCGCCCTCCAGGCCGAACACATCGTCCGCGACGCCGGCGTGAAGATCGCCTTCGTCGGGGGCGCCGAGCAGTACGCGCACCTCGACGGCTTGCGACGGGACACGGGCCCGATCGAGCGCGTCGTGGCCTTCGACGCCGGGATGGCGCTGGACCTGACCGACTCGTGCCCGATCTCGGTCCCTCTCGCCCACCCGGTGTCGCCGGACCTCGTGGCCCGTGGCGAGGCCGCCAGCCTCGACGACGTGGCGACGATCATCTACACGTCGGGCACGACCGGCGAGCCCAAGGGCGTCGTCCTCACCTTCGAGAACCTGGTGGTGCAGTTCGAGGCGCTCGACCGGTTCTTCTCGGTCTCCGAGCAGGACCGCTCGCTCTGCTTCCTTCCACTCAGCCATGCCTACGAGCGGGCCTGGACCTTCTACGTGCTCTACCGCGGGGCGCAGAACTTCTACCTCGAGGATCCGAAGCGCGTCATCGACGTCATGCCGGAGGTGCGGCCGACCTGCATGGTCAGCGTGCCGCGGCTCTACGAGAAGATCTACGCGACGGCCCGGCACAGGGCGAGCCATGGGTCGGCGCTGAAGCGGAAGACGTTCGAGTGGGCCGTCGGCGTGGGCAGCCGCTACGCGCACACGGTGAAGCGCGGCGGGCGCGTCGGGCCGCTGCTCGCGGCCGAGCACGCCGTGGCCGACCGCCTGGTCCTCCACAAGATCCGGGACATCGTCGGCGGGCCGAAGAACTTCTTCTCCGCGGGCGGCGCGGCGCTGGCCAAGGAGATCGAGGAGTTCTTCTTCGCCGCCGGCCTGCTCATCTGCGAGGGCTACGGCCTCACCGAGACGGCGCCGGTGCTGACGTGCAACCGGCCCGGTGATTTCGAGTTCGGGACGGTGGGCAAGGTGATCCCCGGCTGCGAGCTCAGGATCGCAGCCGACGGCGAGATCCTCGTGCGCGGCCGCAACGTCATGCGCGGCTACTACGGGAAGCCCGCCTTGACGGCCGAGGCGTTCGAAGACGGCTGGTTCAAGACCGGGGACATCGGCGAGTTCGACGACCGGGGCTTCCTGCGCATCACCGACCGCAAGAAGGATCTCATCATCACGTCGGGCGGGAAGAACATCGCGCCGAGCCGGATCGAGGCGGTCATCGGCCAGGACTACTACATCGAGCAGGTGGCGGCCATCGGCGACGGGCGCCATCACGTGTCGGCGCTGGTCGTGCCGCACTTCGAGGCGCTCGAGCAGTGGGCGCGGGAGCGCGGGCTCACCTTCGATTCGCTGCGGGCGATGGTGAAGGACCGACGGATCGTGGATTTCATCGGCCAGCGGATCGACGAGCGCCAGGCCGTGCTGCCGCACCACGAGCGGGTGAAGAAGTTCACGCTGCTGCACGAACGGTTCAGTCAGGCGAGCGGCGAACTGACGCCGACGCTCAAGAACATCCGCGCCGCCATCGCCAAGAAGTACGCCGCGGTCATCGAGTCGATGTACGCCTCGACGCACCACCATCACGAACACCGACGGTAGGGCGGCTCTCGGCCCCGGGCTCCGGGCCTTGGGCGGTGTCCGGCTTCTGGCTTGGAGCCGGACCGTGCCGAGAGCCGAGAGCCCTGTGAAACGTCAGGCCGCCCAGTGGCGTAAGTGGAGATGATCGCCGCCGATCTCGCGGCGGAGGTTTCTTTGCCCGGCGGTCCAGCTGGTCAGTCGTCGTCGGGCTGGGACGCGGGCCAGACGGTGTCCCTCGAGGTTCCCTCGCCTTCCCACAAGGAGGAGCAGTGTTCCGATCATCAAGGAAGTTCTTGTTTTTCAGCGCCTTGGTGGCCATTGTCTGCGTGCTCGGGGCGTTCGGTTACGCCCAGAACGCTCAGCAGAAGGCCACCAGCGTGGTTACTGCCGACGATTTCAACCAGTTCTCCTGGCGCTGGGTGGGCCCGATGGCCTTCGAAGGCCGCGTGAGCGGGTTGGCCGTGCCGAAGGGCCAGAGCCAGGCCTACTACGTGCTCACAGCCACCGGCGGGATCTGGAAGACCGTCGACGGCGGCATCCACTTCGACCCGATTTTCGAGCACTACGGGACCCAGGCCATGGGCTGGCTGGCGATCGCACCCTCCAACCCGAACATCCTGTATCTCGGCACGGGCGAGCCGATGCACGCGCGCGCCAGCTCGCACGGCAACGGCATGTGGAAGTCGACCGACGCCGGCAAGACCTGGACCAACCTGGGCCCGATGAAGGACCGCGGCGTGGGCGACTTTGTCATCGACCCGCGCAACTCGAACGTCATCATCACCGCCTCTTACAAGTACTACCGCAGGGCGTGGACGTATGACGACCGCGACCCGGAGAACGGCATCTTCAGATCCACCGACGGCGGCAAGACGTGGACCCGAGTGACCGCCGGCCTGCCGGCCAAGGGCACGCCGCTCGGCCGCACCGGGTTCGCCATGTTCGAGAAGAACCCGAACATCGTCTACGCGCGCGTGGACGAGGAAGTCGTGGTCGGCTTCCCCGAGCGCGACGGCGTGGCGAACTTCAGGGTCGCCCCGGCCGGCGGGCGCGGGGGCGGCGGCGGCGGCTTCGGCGGCGCGGCGATGGGCACCGTGCTCTTCCATGACGGCGCGAATCTCGCGCAGTTCAAGGCGTTCCGGATCAAACCGGAACTGGCGGCGCTCGCGCCGAAGTTCACGCCGGTCGCGGGCAACGACGAGGCCGACCTGGTGGCGAAATTCAACGCGCTCGTCCAGGACAAGGACTTCGTGAGCAAGAGCGGCGCCGACGTCGCCAAGCTTCAGGCCGCGGCGAAGACGGCCTACCCGGACGACAAGGACCTGCTGGGCAACATCGCCGAGGTCCAGAAGCTGATGGCGAAGCCGGCGGCGTCCACCGACTCGGCCGTGGTCAACGCCCGCTACCAGCTCGTCAACCGCAACGTCCTCGAGATCCTCTACGAGGGCGTGATCGCGAACGCGACGCCGGTCAAGATGAACGGCGTGGTCTACCGCACCGACGACCAGGGCAAGACCTGGAAGCGGATGACCGAGTACAAGTTGTCGACGCCGGCCGCGCCGACGATCCCGCAGGAAGCCGAGCAGGCGCTCGACCCGGCCGCGCAGGCGCGCGAGGATGAGACCAACGAGGCGCGGGCGGCACTCGGCGTGCCGGTCGAGCAGGCTCCGGCCCAGACGCCGGCCAGGACGCCGGCGCAGGGTCGAGGCCAGCAGGCCGCCACCCCGGCGGCTCCGGCCCAGCAGGGCGGCCGCGGCGGCGCGCCGCTCGCCGGCAGCGCCCAGGTCAACCAGACCGAGGGCGGCTACTACGGCCGGATCTGGGTCGACCAGACCGACGACAAGGTCGTCTACTGCGGCGACACCAACACGACCATCTCGAAGGACGCCGGCAAGACGTTCGCCGTCGCCACCTGGGACCGCGGCCAGGGCACGGGCGCGCGCATCCACGTCGACCACCGTGTCGTCTGGTCGGATCCGCTCAACGGCAAGCACCTCATGAGCGGCAACGACGGCGGCCT
>PMKG01000102.1 GCA_003157675.1 Acidobacteriota bacterium | reverse complement strand
GGCGACGCGTGCCGAGGGCTGGATGAACTCGATCCCGGCGCGGTAGATGGTGGATCGGTCCTCGACGTCGCAGACGTGCGCGTGGACGATGCGCCCCTTCACGATGATGGACCGGCCGTCGAGCACCAGCCGGAAATCATGGAGCGAGTTGATGCGCAGCGGGAAGCTGGTCTCGATTCGCGCGCCGGTGCGGCTGATGTCGGTGATGATCATCGGTTCGTAGACCATCACCTCGCCCTGGAGCTCGCCGAGGATCTCGACCCGTGGAGACCGGCGGTCCGGCGCCTCATTGTCCCTCATCCGGGCGAATATAGCACAGACGCGGCCGGCCACCTGACCGGTCCGCCGGTCAGTTCATCGGCAGCGGCCGCACGGCCAGCGGCAGCGCGTCGCCGGGTTCTTCGCCGATCGGCTCCCCGCCGCCACTGTCGGACTCGAACCGGACGGCACACGTCACGATCGGGATGTGGCTGGTGTCGCCGTCGAGCTTGAGCATCGACAGCACCTGGAATCCCGTCGGGTCGTCGAATCCGAGGCACACCACCACGAGATCGGGATGGTTCTGCCTGATCTGCGAGTACGCGTGGTCGACGTCGGCGACGAACAGCATGTCGTAGTGCCCGCCATCGAGGACGGACTCGATCAGATCGAACACTTCGGGCGTGCCGTTGACGACCACGACGTTCTGCGTCGCGCGCCCGGTTCGCACCTCGGTCGATTCGCTGAGCCGTTCCCTCATAGTCGACCCCCTCATGCCTCCCTCCTATTCAAGAAGCGAGCCATGGAAGGTCCGCGCGGGCACCGGCTGAATGGGCCGCATTTCAGGCCTGATGACGTGCCTCGGTCCGGGACAGGTCCTGCTGACCTCGGCCGCAGACACCGCCAGACGCACAAATCTGCCACATGGTGTGCCTGAGTGTTGGACATTGAGAACAGATCGACCGTCGGGCGGCCCGACCACCTTGAGCGCAGCAGGCGAGCAACAATGACACGGTGCGTGTCGCGGGTGGAGGGCTACTTCTTCTTGATCGGGGGCTTCGCCGGCGGCTTGACCACCGCCTTGGGCGCCGGCAGGTAGTCGATGACGATGTTGCTGACCGCCGCGATGGGCCGCTGGGCCGCGGTGAACGTCTCGGTGCCGTTCCGCCCGAGCACGGTGAGCTTTTCGCCGAGCAGGCTCACCCTGTCCACGTTCTGGGGGATGTCGATCGCGATCCGCTCGGTGCCGATCGGCGCGACGGCCTTCAGGCCTTTCGGCCCGGCGCCTCCAGCGATCCGATCGAGCAGGTCCTTCGCCGACCGGAACTCGCTGCGCACGACAGCGCGCGAGAGCAGCGTGCCGTCCATCGTCAGCACGCCGATGGTGGCCGTGTAGCTGGCGTAGGCCTTGCCGGCCCTGACCGCCTCCTCCGAGTACGTCTGCCGGTTGTGCAGGTCGAAGGTGAGCGTGAGCACGCCCCTGTGCGGGGGCAGGTGGATGATCACCCCGTCGGCAGGATTCCGGCCCGTGAGCACGTCACAGAACTGGAGCTGGCTCCCGACGCCGACGCCGAGCACGTTGGGGCAGGCGACGTCCGCGCCCTCGGTGACGCGGCGGGGTGGGGCGGGCTTCGCGGCGGGACGGGGCAGGGGCTTCCGCGGCGCGGCGGTTTGCGACGCGGCGGGAACGGCCAGGACGAGCGCCATGGCGGCGACAATGAGCGCACGCGTCACGGCGGTCACTCCTCGACCGGCTCGAAGCCGGTGACGGGCATCGTGCGGCCCGTGATGGCCCCGCGCTGGTTGATGAGCTCGAGGAACTCCATCCGGGTGCGCGAGCTGTTGCGGAAGGCTCCGAGCATCGCGCTCGTCACCGCACAGGATCGCTGCTTCTCGACCCCCCGCATCGCCATGCACAGATGCGTCGCCTCCATGACGACCGCGACGCCGAGCGGCTCGAGCTTCTCGTCGATCGTCTGGGCGATCTGGTTCGTGAGCCGCTCCTGCACCTGGAGGCGCCGGCTGAACACGTCCACGAGGCGCGGGATCTTGCTCAGGCCGATCACCCGCGTGCTCGGGATGTAGGCGACGTGGCACTTGCCGAAGAACGGCAGCAGGTGGTGCTCGCAAAGGCTGAAGAAATCGATGTCCTTGACGATCACCATCTCGCTGTAGTCAACGGAGAAGAAGGCGTTGTTGAGCACCTTGTCGACGTCGGCCTGGTAGCCGCTCGTCAGGAACTTCAGCGACTCTTCCACGCGCTTCGGGGTGTCGACGAGTCCTTCGCGTTCGGGGTTCTCACCAAGGCCGGCCAGCAGACGACGAATGAGGTCCTGCATGACTCACCAGTGTACAACACGCGCGGCTCACGCCTCACGTCTCACGCCTTCCGCTCTACGCCATCCGTCTTGGGCCGGCCGCCGTTGGCCGCTGGTCGTGAACCGTAAGGCGTGAGGCGTAAGCCGCAAGGCGTACAACGAACGGGGCCTGGGACGCGCGTCCCAGGCCCCGGGGTCTTTCACCAACCCGCGTCCGCGGCCTAGACGTCGGCCTGCGCCTCGGTCTTCACCGGTTCGGCCGCCTTCGGCGACACGCCCTGGATCTGGATGAGGGGCTGTTCGCCGAGGACGTGCTGCCGGTAGAGCGCGGCCATCTGCTCGTCGCGGGCGTCGGGCGCCGTCTTCGACCGACCGCGGGCGGCCAGCTTCTCGTCCCGGGCCGTCTTCGCGATCCCGGCCTCGTCGAGGTCGGTCTGCGCGGCGGCGGCCACCGCCTCCGGGTTCAGGATGAGCGAGTGCTGCAGGCTCTCGAGCGGCACCTGCTTGTTGCCGGCGTAAATCTGGTGCCGGCCGCGCTCCTCGTACCACTTGGCGAGCGTCGCCGTCATGTGCATCTT
>PMKG01000152.1:235-5920 GCA_003157675.1 Acidobacteriota bacterium | reverse complement strand
TCCTGAGTCTTGAGTCCTGAGCCCGCGCTAGGTCGCGCTGGCCGCCGCGGAGGCGTCGGCCTCCCGGCGTCGCTCGAACTCCGCGATGGCGCTGACGTCCGTGCCGGCAATCGCCACCAGGCCCCAGCCCAGCCCCTTCAAATCGTTCTGCCAGCGCACGATTCCACTCGCGGCCTCGAGACAGTAGAGGCGCCCCCGGCTGGCCGCCAGCAGGTCGCGCCCGGCGAGAGCGACGGTCACGAAATCGCTGCCCTTGAGGCTGGTCCGCCACACCTCCTCGCCGGTGGCACGGTCGAGCGCCAGCGCGTACCCATAAATCCCGATGAAGATCATGTTCTGCATCGCGTGTTCCTCAGCCGTTCAAGTCCGATCGGGCTTGATGTACCGCATCGCCTTGTGAATCGCCCTCGACTTCCGCTTGATCTCGATCTGCACGAGCTGGTCCTGGCGACCGGCGAGATGCTCGGCCTCCTTCCTGAGCTTGTGGTAGCTGTCGAGCCGCTCGGGCGCCAGCGTCCCGTCGGCCGCCGCCTGGCGGACGGCGCATTGCGGCTCCGTGTCGTGCCGGCAGTCGGCGAAGCGGCAGCCCGACGAGAGCGCCTCGATGTCGGCGAACGCCGCGTCCATCGACGCCGAGGTCTGCCAGAGCTGCAGTTCGCGCATTCCCGGCGTGTCGATCACCAGCCCGCCCTCCGGCCGCACGATCAACTCGCGGTGCGTCGTCGTATGCCGGCCGCGCGACTTGTAGACGCTGACCTCGGCGGTGCGCTGGACCTCCCGGCCCATCAGCCGGTTGATGAGGGTGGATTTGCCGACTCCCGACGACCCGAGCAGCGCGACGGTACGACCGATTCCCAAGTACGCGACCAGGTCGTCGACGCCGAGATCCGTCCTCACGCTGGTCGCATGCACCGGCGCCCCGGCCGCGATCGCCGCGATCTCGCCGACGCGTTCCGAGGCGTCCTTTACGAGGTCGGCCTTGGTGAGCAGCACGACAGGCTGCGCCCCGCTCTCCCAGGCGGTGACCAGGTAGCGCTCGATGCGTCGCGGGTTGAAGTCGCCGTCGAGGCCCATGACCAGGAAGACCGTGTCGACGTTCGCCGCGACGATCTGCTCCCGCGTCACGTCTCCCGGCACCTTGCGTGAGAACCGGCTGACGCGGGGCAGGACCGCCTCCAGGGTGGCGCGAACTTCCCCGGGACGGACGCGCAGCGCCACCCAGTCCCCGACGGCGGGGTAGCCGACGGCTGCCGCGGCCTCGTGCCGCATGCGGCCCGTCATGCGGGCCAGCACTTCGCCGCTCTCGGTCAGGACCCGGTAGATGCGCTGATGCTCGAGCGACACCCGGCCCGGGACGATGTCGGGGCCGGCCAGCGGCGCGAACGCCTTCGCGAAACCGGCATTCCAGCCAAGCGCCTCAAGGCTCCACATGGACTACCATCGGCCCCATTATGACCCGATCCCGACGCCGGGCCCGGGCGAAGGCGCCCCTCGAAGTTCCGAGTCGTCTCGCCCTACCGGAACCTCGTGCTGCGGGCCTTCCTCGACCTCGTCAAGCGCGGGTGACGCCCCGGCGGCCGAGCGCCTCCCAGGCCGCCTCGCGCAGCGCCTCGAGGCCGGCGCGGTCGCTGTCGTCCGGGACCTGCCCGGGCTCCAGGAGCATCACGTCGGGCGAGGCCGCGACCAGGCGCAGCACCTCGACGGGCACCTTCGCTGCGGCGTGCCGCACCAGCGCGTCGAGGCGGTCGGCCGCCTGCCGCGCCTGGTCGAGGCGGTCGCGCGTCGCGACCACGCGAAGGTCGGTGCCGCCGTGGCGGGTCGGCTGGCCCACGGCCAGCCGGGCGAGGAGCGCGGTGGCCACCGCGCCCGCGCCGATGGCGGAGAGCGCCTGTTCGGCCGAGGCGCGCACGGTCGTCGCGCGATCACCGAGCGCCTCCACGATCGTGTCGGCGGCGGCCGCGCCGAGCGCCGCAAGTGCCGCGGCGGCCGCCTGGCGGACCGACGCCTCGGGGTCCCGGAACGCCGCCCCGATGGCCTGGGCCGTCTGAGGCTCGGCCAGCCGCCCGAGCGCCTCGAGCGCGCCCCGCCGCATCGACGGGTCCCGATCGGCCAGCATGGCGACGAGCGGCGCCGCGGCGGCGGCGCCCTGCGCCGTCGTCTCGTCGAAGCGGCCGTGCAGGATCGCGTGGACGACGCGCTCGGCGGCGCCGGCCGGTGTCCAGTCGAACGACTTCAGCGCCGCGGCGCTGGCCGCCTGCAGGTCGCGGTCTCCCCGTTCCAGGCCGACCACGAGCGCCGACGCCGCCTCCGCCGTGCCGATGCTCGCGAGCGCCCGGACGGCGGCGTCACGGACCGTCCTGTCGGGATCGGCGAGGGCCGCCTTCACCGCGTCGACCGCGGCGGACTCGTGCCGCGTACCCAGCGCGTCGGCGGCGCACCGGCGAGTCGTCGGATCTCTGTGCGCGAGCGCCCGGGAGAGCGCTGGGACGGCTTCCGGTCCGGCCGCCCGCACCAGGGCCGTCATCGCCGCCTGTCTCACGCGCGATCGGTCGTCGGCGACCATGTCACCAAGCGTCGCGACGACCGCCGGGCCTCCCACGGCGCCGAGCGCACCGATCGCGGTTTCGCGCAGCTTCACGTGCCGCCCGCGCAGGGCCTCGAGGAGGACCGGTACCGCGGCCGGCCCGAGCCGGCCGAGCGCCTCTCCGGCGGCCGCCCGTACGGCCGTCGCGCCGTCGGCATCAGGCACGCGGTCGGCGCCGGTGATGGCCGCGACGAGCAGCGGCGCCGCCGAGGCGTCCTCGATCCGGCCGAGCGACTCGATGGCCGCCTGACGCACGCCCCAATCGGGATCCTCGAGGAGCGGCGTGAGCACCGGAATCGCCGAGGTCCTGCCGCGAGAGCCCAGCGACGCGGCCGCGCGTCTTCTCGTGGCAGCGTCCCGCGACTTGAGCTGAAATGACGTGAAGAGGCCCACGACGGTCCTTTCGATGCCGGACACCGGATCATACCTCGGCGCCGCCAGCCCTGAGCCGGACTCCGCCGAAAGCCGAGAGCCGAAAGCCGAGAGCCGTTTCCTGATCTACAATCTGCCCGTCACCGGTGCCGTTTGGCGCCGGGCAAGGAGCAACTCATGCGTTCCACGTTTCGCCGTCCATCGGCGCTCGTCCTGATGACGGCGCTCGGCCTGCTCGGTGCGGCAGGCTGCGGACCTCACATCGACCCCGCCGACCTGGTCCTGACCAACGGCCACGTCGTCACCGTCGACGCCGCCAGGCCGACCGCCGAGGGCGTCGCCGTCCGCGGCGGGAAGATCGTCGCCGTCGGCTCGGTCGCCGACATCAAGGCGTACATCGGCGAGAAGACCGAGGTCATCGACCTCAACGGCCGCTTCGCCATGCCGGCGTTCAACGACGCCCACGCGCACTTCCAGGGGGTGGGCGAGGCGAAGCTCGAGCTCCAGCTCGCGAAGGCGCGGACCTGGGAGGAGATCGTCGCGATGGTCGCCGACGCGGCCAAGCGCGCGAAGCCGGGCGAGTGGATCCTCGGTCACGGCTGGCACCAGGAGAAGTGGGACCACCGGCCCGCCGACGCCGTCGAGGGGTTCCCGACCGAGCGCGACCTCAGCCGCGTCGCGCCCGACAACCCCGTAATCCTGACGCACGCGAGCGGCCACGCCATCGTCGTCAATGCCAGGGCCATGGAGCTCGCCGGCGTCACGCGGCGGACGCCGAGCCCGGCGGGCGGCGCGATCATGAAGGACAAGGCCGGGCGGCCGACCGGCGTGTTCGAGGAGCGGGCCTCGGGCCTCATCCGCAAGGTGCTCGACGAGTCGCTTGCCAGGCGCACGCCGGAACAGGTCGAGGCCGACGCGACGCGCGTCGTCGAAACCGCGGACCGCGAGTTCATCTCTAAGGGGATCGTCTCGGTGACCGACGCCGGCGTGGGCTTCGACACGGTCGATCTCTACAAGAAGCTCGCGGGCCAGGGCAAGCTGAACGTCCGGCTCTACGTGATGATCATCGAGCCGAGCGCCAGGCTCGAGGGCAACCTGGCGAAGTACCGGATGATCGACGCCTACGACAGCCACCTCACCGTCCGCTCGATCAAGCGGCTGATGGACGGCGCGCTCGGGTCGCGCACCGCGTGGATGCTCGAGCCCTACACGGACATGCCGAAGGAGACCGGCATCAACACCGTGACGGCCGACGAGATGAAGGCCACGGCGAAACTCGCCATCGACAATGATTTTCAGCTGAACACCCACGCGATCGGCGACCGCGCCAACCGCGAGGTGCTGAACCTGTACGAGGAGACCTTCAAGGCGAACCCTGGCAAGAAGGACCTGCGCTGGCGGGTCGAGCACGCGCAGCACCTCAACGCCGCCGACATCCCGCGCTTCGGCGCCCTCGGCGTCATCGCCTCGATGCAGGGCCTCCATTGCACGTCGGACGCGCCGTACGTGCTCGCCCGGCTCGGCGCCGCGCGCGCCGAGGAAGGGGCCTACGTCTGGCAGAAGCTGATGAAGACGGGCGCCGTCATCGCCAACGGCACCGACGCGCCGGTCGAGGAGGTCGACCCGCTGCCCGGCTACTACGCGCTCACGACGAGGAAGCAGAAGAACGGCGAGGTGTTTTTCGGCGACCAGCGCATGACGCGCGACGAGGCGCTGCGGGCGTACACGTTCAACGGCGCCTACGCGGCCTTCCAGGAGCAGTCGAAGGGCTCGCTCACCCCCGGCAAGCTCGCCGACATCGTCGTGCTCTCGGCCGACATCACCAAGGTGCCCGAGGATCAGATCCAGAAGGCCGAGGTGCTCTACACCATCGCCGGCGGGAAGGTCGTCTACAAGAAGTAGCGGGCGTCAGATGGGTGTGATGGCCCGGAGCGGGCCGACTCCCTGTTCGCCCGGGTAGACCACGCGTTCGAGAAAGAGACCGGAGGCCGGCGCGGTGACGCGCGCCGGCACCAGCGAGTGTGCTTCCAGGAATCCCTCGACCTGATCGACTCCGAGCTGTCCCCGCCCCGCTTCGACCAGCACGCCCACGACGCGGCGGACCATCTTCCAGACGAAGTGCGACCCGGTGACGCGGACCAGGATCAGGGCGCCGTCTTCCTTCACCTCGACCGCGTCGACCAAGACGTCGGTCGACACCTCGTCCGGGTCGCTGTCGGTGAACGACCGGAAGTCGTGCATGCCGACCAGCGCGCCGGCCGCCTCCCGCATCGCGCGCACGTCGAGGTCGTCCTTCACCCACCACACGAACGGCTTGCCGAACGCGGTGCGGCGGCGGGCGACCTGGTAGACGTAGCTGCGCGAGACGGCGTCGCGTCGTGCGTGGAACCGGTGGGGCACCGCCTCGATCCCGAGGATGTTGATGTCGGCCGGCAGGACGTCGTTCATCTGGCGCCGCAGCAGTTCCGGGGCGACGGCCCTGGGGAGGTCGAGGTGCGCCACCTGCCCGACGGCGTGCACGCCGGCGTCGGTGCGCCCCGATCCCTGGAGATCGGTCGCGGACTCGCCGGTCGCTTCGCGCACCGCCCGGAGCAGCTCGCCCTGGACCGTCCGCGCGTTCTTCTGCACCTGCCAGCCGCTGTAGCGCGTCCCCGCGTACTCGATCGCCAGACGGTACCTCGGCACGTCGGTCGCCTCCCGTTCATCCGTAGGGGTCGGAGCGGTTTTTC
>PMKG01000152.1:0-196 GCA_003157675.1 Acidobacteriota bacterium | reverse complement strand
GCCATCGCCTCGCGCGCCGAGGCGACGCGCCTCATCGCCGCCGGCCGCGTGCGGGTGGACGGGAAGACGGCCACCGATCCGGCCATGCCGGTCGTACCCGAGCGCGTGGCCATCGCGGTCGACGGCCGCGAGGCGGCCCGGGCCGCCTGGTGTCTGATCCTACTCAACAAGCCGCGCGGCGTGGTCACGACACGGG
>PMKG01000296.1 GCA_003157675.1 Acidobacteriota bacterium | reverse complement strand
CGTCGTCCGGCCCGGCGAGCGCATCCCGGTGGACGGCGACGTGGCCGACGGCGCGTCCGCCGTGGACGAATCGATGCTGACGGGCGAGTCGCTGCCCGTGGACAAGGCCGCCGGCGCGCGGGTCTTCGGCGGGAGCGTGAACACGACGGGGAGCTTCACCTTCCGCGCCACGCGGGTGGGCCGCGACACGACGCTGCAGCAGATCATCCGGCTCGTGCAGGAGGCGCAGGCGAGCCGCGCCCCGATCGCGAGGCTGGCGGACGTCATCTCGGGCTATTTCACGCCCACCGTGATCAGCCTCGCCATCGCGACCTTCGTCATCTGGTTCGACCTGCTCCCGGCCGGCGCCCGTTTCACGCCGGCGCTCATCAGCTTCGTGGCGGTGATGATCATCGCCTGCCCGTGCGCGATGGGCCTCGCCACGCCGACGGCGATCCTCGTCGGGACCGGCAGGGGGGCCGAGAAGGGGATCCTGATTCGCGGCGGCGCGATCCTGGAGCGGGCGGGTCAGATCACGACGGTGGTGCTCGACAAGACGGGCACGATCACCGTCGGGCGACCCGAGGTCACCGACATCGTCGGCGTGGGCGGCACGACCACGGACGAGCTGCTGGCGCTCGCGGCGTCCGCCGAGCACCGGTCCGAGCATCCGCTCGCGGCGGCCATCGTCCGCGCGGCACGGGAGCGGGATCTCGCGCCCGGCCAGGCGGAGCGTTTCGAGGCGATCCCGGGCCGCGGCATCGTGTGCCTGGTCGGCGGCCGGCAGGTCGCGATCGGGAACGAGACGCTCATGCGCGAGCGCGGCGTGGACGTCGGCCCGGCGCGGCGGGCGATGGACGAACTGGCCCGCTCGGCGAAGACCGTGATGATCGTGGCGGTCTCGCGCGCCGGGTCCGCCGAGGGCTCCGCGCTCTCGGTGGCGGGCCTGGTGGGGCTGGCCGACACGCCGCGGCCCGAGTCGGCTCAGGCGCTCGCGCGCTTGAAGGCGATGGGCTTCCACCTCGTGATGATGACCGGCGACAACTCCGCCACGGCAGAGGCGATCGCGCGGCAGGTCGCGCCGTCGGGCGAGATCGATCGGATCATGGCCGGCGTGCTGCCCGGCCGGAAGGCCGAGGCCGTCAAGGCGCTGCAGGCGGAGGGCCGGGTGGTGGCCATGGTCGGCGACGGCATCAACGACGCGCCCGCGCTGGCGCAGGCCGACATCGGGATCGCCGTCGGGTCGGGAACCGACGTGGCCATCGAGGCGGCCGACATCACCCTGATGCGCAACGATCTGAACGGCGTCGCCGAGGCGATCCTGCTCTCGCGCCGCACGCTCGCGGTGATCCGGCAGAACCTGTTCTGGGCGTTCTTCTACAACGTGCTCGGCATCCCGCTCGCCGCCGGTGCGCTCTACCCGTTCACCGGCTGGCTGCTCAACCCGATGGTCGCCGCCGCCGCCATGTCGTGCTCGTCGGTGTCGGTGCTGGCGAACAGCCTGCGCCTCCGGCGCGTGTGAAGGTCCGCCATGGATTCAGCCCAGATCGTCGTGACGGCGGCCGGCGCCGGCCTCATCGTGGCGGTGCTGCTCTTCTTCTTCGGGCCGCGGCGGGGGCAGGGCTGAAGCCCTGCGCTATCTGATGTTTGTGGGTTCACCGCCGACGAGCGCGCGTGACAGGTCTGGAGCCCTGAGCCTCTTGGCTTGAGCCACGGGCCAGACACCGCCGAGAGCCGTCAAGCCCGTTGTCCCGTATAATCACCCGCGTGAACGTACCTGCCGCCGACTCCCGCGACCGCGCGTTCGCGCGGCTGTGCGATCATGCCCGGGTCGGCGCGTTTGTCGGGATCCTCTCCGACCAGGGCGATCGCACGCTGGCGGTCAACCCGCAGCTCCGCCTGATCTTCGGCTATCCGCTCGAAACCGAAGAGGGCGCGGTGGCGCCGTTCGGCCCCGATCGGTTCATCGACCCGCTGGCGCGGCCGAACCTGGTCGACCGGCTCCAGCGTGACGGAACGATCACCGACTTCCTGGTCCGCGTCCGCCGCGCGGACCTCTCGCCGATCTGGGTGGAGATCACCGGCTGGGCGGAGGCCACCGCCGACGGCGGCGTGTGCCTGGAGGCGCTGGTCCGCGACGTCAGCGATCGGAAGAAGCTCGACGACCAGACCCGGGACCTCTACCACCAGCTCCTGCAAGCCGAGAAGCTCGCCTCGCTCGGGCAGACGATCTCGGGGATCGCGCACGAGCTGAACAACCCGCTGGCCACGATCCTCACGTGGGCCGAGCGGCTCTCGCGCCGCCAGGCCGACGACCAGACGCGCCGCGGCCTCGACGTCATCCTCTCCGAGGCCGAGCGCTCCGCCCGCATCGTCCGCAACCTGCTGACCTTCGCGCGCAAGCGCCACACGACGCGCGCGATGGTGGACATCAACCAGGTGGTCGAAGAGACGCTGACGCTCAGATCCTACGAGCAGCGCGTCACCAACATCAACGTCCTCCGCGCGCTGGCGGCCGGCCTGCCGCAGGTGTTCGCCGACCCGCACCAGCTGCAGCAGGTGCTGCTGAACCTGGTCATCAACGCCGAGCAGGCGATGCTGTCGGCCCACGGCCACGGCACGCTCGTCGTGCGCACGTGGCACGACGGCTCCAGCGACTCGGTGGTGCTCGAGGTGAACGACGATGGCCCGGGGATCCCGGAGGAGACGAGGACGAAGATCTTCGATCCGTTCTTCACGACCAAGGAGGTCGGCAAGGGCACCGGGCTGGGCCTGACCGTGGCGTACGCGATCGTCCAGGAACACGGCGGGCGGATCTGGATCGGGCCGCCCGAGGAGGGACGCGGCGGGGCCTCGTTCTTCGTGGCGCTGCCGACGGGCGATGCGAGCGCGGTGCGCGCGCCGCAGCCGCCGCCGGAGGAGATCGCGAAGGACCTGCCGCGCGGTGCGTCGGTGCTCCTGGTGGAGGACGAGCCGGCGCTCGCGCAGGCCGTCGGCGACGGCCTCGCCGACGCGGGCTTCGTCGTCGATCACGCGAGCGACGGCGAGCAGGGCCTGGCCCGAACGGGGGCCAGGACCTACGATCTGATCGTGTGCGATTTGAAGATGCCGCGAGTCGACGGAATGCAGTTCTACCGGGCCATCGCCGCGACCAAGCCGGCGCTGGCCCGGCGGGTCATCTTCGTGACCGGCGACGTGGTCGGCACCGACGCGGAGCGGTTCCTCGAGGAAACCGGCTGCCGCTGGCTCGCCAAGCCGTTCAGGATGGCCGACTTGCTCCGGGCGGCGCGCGAAGTTCTCGGATAGCACAACAGGGTGGCGGCGAACGCGGCGTGCGCGGCCTTCGCCTCGGGCAGCGGGGCCTTGGCCGGCACCGGGCGGGCAAACGGCAGCACCGGACGCGCCGCGAGCGGCACGCGCGGCGTGAACGCGGTGAGGACCGGCGGCTGCTTGACGGCGCCGGTGGCGCGCGCGGTCGGGGCCGCGGGCTCGAGCGCCGCCCGCAGGCGCTGGATCGCGCGGGCGTGCAGTTGCGACACGCGCGACTCGTTTACGCCCAGCTCGTTGCCGATCTCCTTCATCGTGACGTCACTGAAGTAGTAGAGGCTCACCAGGCGCCGCTCGCGGGCCGGCAGCGTCGCCATCGCGTGGCGAATGCGCTCCTTGATCTCGGTCCGCTCGTAGGCGGAGTCGGGGGAATCGGGCTCGGAGGGCACGAGCGCCGCGGGCAGCGACGTCTCGTCGACGCGGTCGAGGTTCGCCAGCGGGGACGTGGACTCGATCGTGTGGATCCGGACGATGGTGCGGCGCAGGCGCTTCTCGTCGGAGCCGACCTTGGCCGCCAGATCCGCCAGCGACGGCTCGTGGCCCAGCTCGCGGCGCAGCGTCTCGCGCGCGGCCTCGAGCTCGCGGCGCTGGCGGCGCACGCCTCGCGGCCACGCCTCGCGCCTGAGCGCGTCGATCATCGCCCCGCGCACGCGCCGCTCGGCGAAGGTCTCGAACTTGATGCCGCGCCCCTCGTCGAACCGATGGGCGGCATCGATGAGGCCCATGACCCCGTCCTGCACCAGGTCCCCGATGTCGATCGAGTGCGGCATCGACGCCGCGAGGCGGCGCGCGAGAGCCTCGACAAACGGGAGGCCGGCGACAACGCGGTGGCTTTCGTGTGAGGGAATCGTGTGGGCCTGCATCTGACGTTCTCCTTGACGACGTGTTCGTGCTCGTTGACTCGTTGACGAGCCCATCCATTCGCAACGTCGGTGCCAGAATTGGACACGCCTCGCGCCGGCCCTGACACGAGGCGGGACGCAGTTTGTAACTGTATGATTGGTCTAGGCTTGGCGTGCCATGCGAGCACCATTTATGGACGGCGCCGCCTGCCATTTCCGCCACTGGACAGTCAAAATATTGACGAACTGCAGGATCGAGCTGTCAAAACTGTGACTGTAACGGCGAGAGACGGCTCTGGGCAGAACACCGGAGCGCCAGTTGGCGGGGTGCACGTGGTGCGGCGCGTGCGGCGGGTACTACTTACCTGGCGGCAGGTCGCCGATCTGCGCGCGGATCTGCCTCGCGGTGCCCATCGCTTCGAGGGCGGCCGCCACGACCTGTGCCGCACGGGACCGGTTCTTGTCCTGGTCGCACTTGGCTTCGAGCAGCTCCGCGTGGGAGAGAATGACTCCGAGCTCGTTGTTCAGCCTGTGGAACAACTCGCTCAAATCCTTTTGACTGGTCGTGTTGACGGCTTCTGACACGGCATCCTTCCCGAGGCGCGAGACCGGTTCGCCCTGTCTATCGGCAGGAGTTTCGAACCACTATAGGTATCGCCTTCCCGCCGGACTTCCCTCTGGCGATGAGCTGTGTCAAGATGTTGGCGCCCTACTAAATGGCTGATATCACGAAACATCTGCTCATCGTGGAAGACGAGGCCCCGCTGCGCGAGGTCGTCGCCGAACGGCTGGCCGACGCCGGCTACGGCGTCGTGCAGGCCTCGAATGGCGAAGAGGCGCTCGAGCGGCTCGCCGAGTTCGCCTTCGACATCATCGTCACCGACCTCCGGCTGCCGGGCCTCGATGGCGGCAAGGTGCTCGAGGCCGCGATCGCGCGCTACCCCGAGATCATCGTCATCGTCGTCACCGGCTACGGAACGGTGAAGGACGCCGTCGAGGCGATCAAGCGCGGCGCCGCCGACTTCGTCACCAAGCCGTTCCAGTTCGACGAGCTGCTCTACGCGCTGGAGTCGGCGCTCGAACAGCGGCGCCTGAAGTCGGAGAACGCCTACCTGCGGTCGCAGCTCGAGCGCCGGTACAGCTTCACGGGCATCATCGGCCGCAGCCGGCCGATGCGCGATCTCTTCCAGCTGCTCGAGACCGTGTCGGGCACGAGCAGCACGATCCTCGTCACCGGGGAGACGGGCACGGGCAAGGAACTGGTGGCGCGGGCGATCCACCACAACAGCCCGAGGCGCAACGGCCCATTCGTCGCCCTCAACTGCAGCGCGATTCCGGAGACGCTGCTCGAGGCCGAGCTGTTCGGCCACGTGCGGGGAGCATTCACGGGCGCCGTCGCGACACGGGTCGGGCGGTTCGAGGCGGCGCACCGCGGAACGCTGCTGCTCGACGAAGTGGGCACCATGGGCGGCCCGCTGCAAATGAAGCTGCTGCGGGCACTGCAGGAGCGCGAGGTGGAGCGCGTCGGCGACTCGCGGCCGATCAAGGTGGACGTGCGCGTCATCGCGGCCACCAACAGCGACATGGCGAAGCTCGTCTCCGAGGGCCGGTTCCGCGAGGACCTGTTCTACCGGCTCAACGTGATCCCCGTGGTGCTGCCGCCGCTGCGCGATCGCCGCGAGGACATCCCGCTGCTCGTGCAGCACTTCCTCGAGCGGTTCTGCCGCGAGTTCGCGCCGCCGAGACCGCCGATGACCGTGTCGCAGCAGGCGATGCGCCGGCTGATGGCCTATGCGTGGCCGGGCAACGTGCGGCAGCTCGAGAACGCGCTCGAGCGGGCCGTCGCGCTCAGCCCCGGGCGGACCCAGATCGAGATGGCCGACCTGCCGCCCGACGTGCAGGAGATGGGGCCGTCCCCCGCGTCGGCAGCGTTCGCGCTCCCCGACGGCGGCATCGATCTCCAGGCGTACGTGTCGAATGTCGAGCGCGAGCTGATCCACCAGTCGCTCGAGCGCTCCGGCGGGAACAAGGGGCGCGCGGCGCAGCTGCTCAACCTGAAGCGCACGACGCTCGTCGAAAAGCTGAAGCGCCTCGACCGGGAGTGACCCCATGCCGCCTCGATTCACCTTCTGGACGATCATCCTCGACGGGCTGCCGACCGCCTTCCGCGCGGCGGAACGCGACGAGTTGCTGCCCACGCTGAAACAGCTGCAGGCCAAGAACCCGGCGGCGGAGTTGAAGTGGTTCGCGCGCGGGCGGGTGTGGAACTCTCCCGAGGACGCGCGCCGCGCGCGCACCGAGGCGGAGGACGCGGCCCGCGAGGCGGCGGACAAGGAGCGGCGCGGCCGCGAGTGGCGCCCGGGCGGCGAGCATCGCGATCCACGCGACCGGTTCAAGAAGGAAACCTTCCAGGCCAGGAAGCGCCGCGACAAGAAGGCGGCGAACCTCGGGCTCGGGCCCCGCCCCGAAGACGGCGGAACCCAGGGCGGCTCCCGTCCCCCGAGTCCCCCTCGTCCCGGCGGACCCGGCGGCTTCCGTCCCCAAGGCCCACCTCGTTCGGGCGGACCCGGCGGCTTCCGTCCCCAAGGCCCACCTCGTTCGGGTGGACCCGGCGGCTTCCGTCCCCAGGG